>URTB01000273.1 GCA_900550595.1 uncultured Collinsella sp. | reverse complement strand
ACCTCGGGCGCCGCCGTCGACACCAAGCCAATGTTCACCTCAGTCTGAATCGGCGGCACGCGCAGCCAAGCCGAACGCGCCTCCTCATACCCGTCCTTGGTCACGCGCACCTGATACCAGCCGGTCGGCGTATTCCAGTTGTACGCACCGTCTGCACCCGTTGCAAGCGGATTGTCCTGCTCATACTCCTCGGCATCCCAACGCACTGCATTGGTACCGGCCGCATCGTCGGCGCTCCACAGCTCAACCGTCGCGTCTTCAACCGCATTGGACAGCAGGCCCTCGTACACCACGCCCGCAGGATCGGGTGCAGCCTTGGCAGCCACATTGCGATAACGCGCCTCGAAGATCGACTGCATCTTCTCGTCCGAGATCAAGCCGTCCTTGTTGGCCTTGTAGACCTCGGCATCGGTCAGCTCGCCCCAGTTGACCGTAATACGATTCTGGCACGCGCGCTCCACCTGCTCGCAGGCAACATCGTAGGCGCATTCGGCATTGGTCAGCTTAATCGCGCGCTCCGAACCTACGCTGGTCGAAGCCGCGTCATAGGCAGCGCCCACCACGGTACCCGCCGAACCGGCCGTCAGCACGCCGGCGATTGTCATAATGGAGCCCACTGCCACATCGGTGCTGTCGTGGCAGAGCTGGCGATACAGCAGATCCTCAAACGCACGCGCCTTCTCCATGGCGTCACGCAGCGCGTAAATGCACTTCCAGTCGTCCTCGGTCTTCTCGGGCTTGGCAAGCAAGCGCGTATGCTGAAGCTCATAGCCCTCGCGCTCGCCCTTCACCTTCTGCATACGGACGTTCACGTTCTCCCAGTTCTTGCTGGCATCGTTCACGCCGTAAATGCCGGTAAAGATGCCGATGCCCTGAGTCGCCGCGGGAAACGCCTGGCCGGCCGCCTTCCACGCATCGGTCTTAAAGACCTGGCCGAACATTTCGCACTCGATCTTATAGCTCTTGAGCGAACGGATCGTGCGGATGAGCTTCATATGGGCGCTCACGTCGCCGTTGCGCTTCCAGGCCATGAGCCATCCGCGCACCTTGGAGTTGTTGAGGCTATGGACCACATTCCAGTTGTCGTACAGGTCGTCCAGAATGTCGCACTGCATGGCGATCGAGTTAAACAGAAGCGCCTGGTTCTTGTTGTTATTGGAGTTCTCGATAAATTCCGACTCGATATAGGCCGTCTGCTCGCCATCGGGCGCGGCGACCTTAAAGCCCTTGACGGTATCGTCGTCAGCCGCCTTGTAGCTCAGCGAGCTGCCGAGCGCCTGGCCCAAATCGTTAAACCCGCTCGTCGACTGGCCGTTGTACTCGCTGGCCTTAATGCCCGCACACTTGTTGAGCGCCGCAGCGGTTGCGTCATTCCAGCTTCCGTACTGGTTGAGCCGGCCGATACCCATCGACTGGCCCACCAGATCCTCGGCCTGCTGGGCAATAAACTCCGCTCGCGATGCATGGTCGACGAGCTCCTTGATGGCGGCCGCATCCGCAGCGTTCGCGCCCTGGGCCGCCGCAAGTTCCTGATACCAATCCTCGCTGGTGCCGTAAGCATCCTCAAAGATCATCTTGTCCACATTGACGCCATAGCTGTCGCCCTGCTGGGTCAGCAGCGCCGCCGACCCGCCGACCGCGGCCTTGAGCTCGGCCGCAAACTGCGCGGCCTCGTCGTTGCCAGCATCATCACCCTCGCCGTCGCTGGCGGCAGGGGCGCGACGAGCCTTACGGGCAGCTCCACCTTGGGCTTCGTCCTCTTTACCGTTCTCGTCCTCCTCGGCAAGCGCATCGGCGACCATCTGGTCAATCGCGTCGTTAAAGGCCTCGTCGACATCATTAAACGAGTTATCCATCATATACTCGTGCCACTGCTGCACGGCATTCGAGAACTCCCGCTGGCGCTCCTCGGCCGCGGCGGAATGCTTTTTGGCCGAAGCGTTGGCGTCAAAACTCAGCATGGTCATAAGCTGAGCATTGGAGATGCGGTAGGTCTGCGGCATAAAGAT
>URTB01000272.1 GCA_900550595.1 uncultured Collinsella sp. | reverse complement strand
TACATGTACAAGGTTGCAACCTAAATGGAATGTATATCGCCGGAGGATCTAATGCTTGATATCAAGTTTGTTCGCGAGAACCCCGATGCCATCGATACCGCCATGGCCAACCGCCAGACGTCTTGGGATCGAGAGAAGTTCTTCGAGCTCGACGACGAGCGCCGTGCCGTCATCACCGAGGTCGAGGAGCTCCAGGCCACGCGTAATGCCGAGTCCAAGAAGATCGGCGCCCTGATGAAGGAGGGCAAGAAGGACGAGGCCGAGGCCGCCAAGGAGGCCGTGCGCGCCGTCAACGAGAAGATTGACGGTCTGGCCGAGCGCCGCACCGCTCTCGAGCAGGAGCAGTACGACTTTATGGCTCACCTTCCCAACATCCCTTGCGAGGCCACGCCGTACGGCAAGGACGAGGACGAGAACATCGAGCGCCGTCGTTGGGGCACCCCGCGCGAGTTCGACTTCGACTTTAAGCCGCACTGGGACCTGGGCACCGACCTCGACATCCTCGATTTCGAGCGCGGCAACAAGCTCTCCGGTAGCCGCTTTACCGTTCTCGGTGGCGCCGGCGCCCGTCTTGAGCGCGCCCTCATCAACTTCTTCCTTGACACGCACACCAGCCGTGGCTTTAAGGAGTGGTGGCCGCCCATCGTCGTCAAGCGTCAGACCATGTTTGGCACGGGTCAGCTGCCCAAGTTCGAGGACGACGCCTATCACGTCTCGGGCGACAACTTCCTGATCCCCACCGCCGAGGTCGTGCTTACCAACCTGCACGCCGGCGAGGTTCTCGATGCTGATACCCTGCCGCGCCGCTACACCGCCTTCACCCCCTGCTTCCGCGAGGAGGCCGGCTCCGCTGGTCGCGACACTCGCGGCATCATTCGCCAGCACGAGTTCGACAAGGTCGAGATGGTCAAGTTTGCCAAGCCGGAGGAGTCCGACGAGGAGCTCGAGAGCATGACCGCCGAGGCCGAGTTCCTGCTTCAGCAGCTGGGCCTTCCGTATCGCGTGATTAGCCTGTGCACCGGCGACCTGGGCTTCTCTGCCCGTCAGACCTACGACATCGAGGTCTGGCTGCCGAGCTACAACGCCTACAAGGAGATCAGCTCCTGCTCTAACTGCGGCGATTTCCAGGCCCGTCGCGCCAACATCAAGTATCGCGACCCCGAGAACTTCAAGGGCTCGCGCTACCTGCACACCCTCAACGGTTCCGGCCTGCCGGCTGGCCGCACCATGGCCGCCATTCTGGAGAACTACCAGAACGCCGACGGCACCATCACGGTCCCCGAGGTTCTTCGTCCTTACATGGGCGGCCTCGAGAAGATCGAGCCGGTTGCGTAGGTTGCCTGCATAAGCGATTTGCAAAGGCGCTCCTTTCTGGGGCGCCCTTTTTGTGTGCGGTGCTTTACCATATCGCGCGGACAGCTCAATAGAAAACACACGAACAAACGTTCTGTATACAGCCATCTACCTGCTATGCTTTTGTTAAATAGAAGCGAGAGGAAGGGGATGCGATGGAGCTGTTTGATGAGCGGGTAGTTTTGTTTGAGAGCGATGAAGGTGGGGAGCACCTACTAGTTACGTGTGAGCCATCCGGTATGGGTGGTTTGGTGGTGCGGCAGACGAGCGAGGGTCCGTTGACCCAATGGTGCTTTGAGGAGTCGCCGCATGTAGTCGAGACCTTTGTGACACACGAGGGGCTTGTGGCACTTGAGCGGTTCTATGGAGTTGAGACTTCTAACCAGGTGGCGCGCATGTTGAGTATCTCGTTTGCCGATTATGACTGTGCCCAGCGGGTGCGCTCGCTGTTGAGGGAGCTCGGTGCCGGGTTCGATGTGGTTGAAAAACCGATTGATCGCATGGGGGACGCTGGCGCATGCGGAGCTGTGTAAGGAACATATTCTTCAAAAAGTTTGAGATTGTGCTTGACTCCAACTAACTAAAGTGGTTTTATATGTCTTGCGCTGCGGCGTTACCTCAGCTGGATAGAGGGTCTGACTACGAATCAGAACGTCATAGG
>URTB01000271.1 GCA_900550595.1 uncultured Collinsella sp. | reverse complement strand
CCGCGCGCTACAGCCAGGGCAAGCTCGTGCAGGAGATGGAAAAGCGCGGCCTGGGTACCAAGTCCACGCGTGCGAGCATCATCGAGCGCCTGTATGCCGTGCGCTATCTCAAAAATGATCCCGTGGAGCCGAGCCAGCTGGGCATCGCCATCATCGACGCACTGACGCAATTTGCCCCGCGCATCACGAGCCCCGATATGACCAGGGAGCTTGATGGCGATATGACCCGCGTCGAGCGCGGCGAGGATACCGAAGAGCATGTCGTGACGCACTCGCGCGCGCTGCTGGCTGGCGTGCTCGACGAGCTGCTCAAGCATACGCAGGAGCTGGGCGACGCCATCAGCGACGCCGTCACGGCCGATGCGCGCGTGGGCGCTTGCCCCAAGTGCGGCAAGGACCTGGTTATGAAGACGAGCGCCAAGACCCGTGGCAGCTTCATTGGCTGCATGGGCTGGCCCGACTGCGATGTGACCTATCCGGTGCCGAGCGGCGTCAAGGTAAGCCCGCTCGAGGGTGAGGCAGCCGTGTGCCCCGAGTGCGGCGCGCCGCGCATTAAGTGCCAGCCGTTCCGCCAGAAGGCCTTCGAGATTTGCGTGAACCCCACGTGCCCCACCAACTACGAGCCTGACCTTAAGGTGGGCGAGTGCAAGGTGTGCGCCGAGGCCGGACGCCATGGCGACCTGATCGCGCACAAGAGCGAGAAGAGCGGCAAGCGCTTTATCCGCTGCACCAACTACGATGACTGCGGCGTGAGCTATCCTCTGCCGGCGCGCGGTAAGCTCGAGGCGACGGGTGAGACATGCCCCGAGTGCGGCGCCCCCATCGTGGTGGTCAACACGGCGCGCGGTCCGTGGCGCATCTGCGTGAACATGGACTGCCCGACCAAGGAGAAGAAGCCCGCCCGCGGCCGCAAGACCACGACTAAGGCGAGCACGGCCAAGAAGACGACGGCGGCAAAGAAGACCACGGCTAAGAAAGCAACTGCCGCCAAGAAGACGACCGCAAAAAAGACGACCACCAAGAAGGCCGCCGACAAGTAACCGAGCACATATAGACGCGGCGGGGCCGGGCGCGCAAATGCAAATGCGCGCCCGGCCCCACTTCTAAGTTGCGGTGAAATAGGGACTGTTTTTGCTGGCAAAAGGCCTAATTAATCCCTATTTCACCGCAAGTTTTGATCAGTTGTTGGGATTACTTCACCTCGACAGGCTTGGCGCCGGGATAGCGCTCCTCAAAGTCTAGGCGGTACTTATTGTCATTGGTGCCCGCCACGTTGTCGCGCGACAGCGGCGCCACGATCTCATTCTTGTGGTCCGCAGGCTTGGCGTATTTCAGGCTGATCTCCCAGGCATCACAGATTGCGTCAATGCGGTGATCCAGGTCGTCGTACAGGGCGATGATGTCCTTCCAGGAGCTGTAGTTCTTGGAGCTCGTCGGGACGTCTAGGTCCTCGACGATGTCGTAATACTGCTCGATGGTGTCCTCCGTGCGCTCGGCGACGTCGGCGAGATTTTGACGGGTGGTTCGATCTTCTTCCAGATAGCTGCCGTTGAAGTTCTGCGCGCAGCCACGGACGTAGTTGTCGAGGTCTTCGAGCAAGTCGTAGTATTCGCTCAGTCGGCGGTAGAGATTCTGCTCGGAGAGCGTTGCTTCGCCGCCATCCTCGTCGTCATCGTCATCATCGTCGTACAGGCTGTTGGGGTCGCCGAGAGGCTTTATGTCATCGTCGTCGACGTCATGGTACAGCTTAGCTACCTCGGCAGTCGTCTGCGTGGCGGCGTTGTCGAAAGGCTTGATCACAAAGAAAACGACCAGGGCGATGATGATTGCCACCAGCACAACGATAACGGCGATAAGCGGCCCGGTGCCGCTCTTTTTGGGGGCGGGGGTCTGTGGCGAAGCGGGCGCGTATGCGGGAGCCGGTTGCTGTTGGGGCGAGCCGCTCGCGACGGGTATGCGCTGCGTGGTCTCGACGGCCGCGGGGCCTGCGGCGGGGTCGGGGCGATGGGCGAGGG
>URTB01000270.1 GCA_900550595.1 uncultured Collinsella sp. | reverse complement strand
CCTATACTGACCTTGTATGAAAAGCAAGACTTATATAGATGAACGTTTCTTTTGAAAGGATCGCTATGTCTGATCTTATGGACAGCTTCCGTCTGGACGGCAAGGTCGCACTGGTAACCGGCGCCACCTATGGCATTGGCATGGCTATCGCCGAGGCGCTCGGAGAGGCTGGCGCCAAGATCGCCTTTAACGCACGTCACGCCGACAAGGTAGCCGAGGCCGAGAAGCACTACCGCGAGCTGGGCTTTGAGGCTCATGGTTACGTGGCAGACGTCACCGACGAGACTGTCGTCGCCGAGCTCATCGCCAAGATCGAGGCCGACTTTGGCACCACGCCCGACATCCTGGTCAACAACGCCGGCGTCATCCAGCGTACCCCGATGCTCGACATGAGCGCCGAGGACTTCCGCCGCGTCGTCGATATCGACCTCAACGCACCGTTTATCGTGTCAAAGGCCTGCCTGCCCGGCATGATCGCCAAGGGCCACGGCAAGATCATCAACATCTGCTCGATGATGAGCGAGCTGGGCCGCGAGACCATCGCCGGCTATGCCGCGGCCAAGGGCGGACTCAAGATGCTCACCAAGAACATCTGCTCGGAGTTTGGCGAGGCCAATATCCAGTGCAACGGCATTGGACCCGGCTACATCGCCACGCCGCAGACCGCACCGCTGCGCGAGACGCAGCCCGACGGCAGCCGCCACCCGTTTGACCAGTTCATCATTGCCAAGACGCCGGCCGCCCGTTGGGGCACGCCCGAGGATCTGAAGGGCCCCGCCGTGTTCTTGGCTTCCGACGCGTCGAACTTCGTCAACGGCCACATCCTCTATGTCGACGGTGGAATCCTCGCATACATTGGAAAGCAGCCTCAATAAGCGTCGCCGTAACTGCCCATATCAGGTTTCATCCACTCGTTTTTCATTTGAGTTGCGGTGAGATAAGGATTGGTTTTGGCTTCTATCAGGCAAAACAGTCCGTATTTCACCGCAAGTTAGAAATAGAAAGGTAATTCGCAATGAAAATCGCTCTGATCAATGAGAACTCTCAGAACTCCAAGAACCCCATGATCGAGGCTGCCCTTAAGAAGGTTGTCGAGCCCATGGGCCACACTGTCTTTAACTATGGCATGTATGCCGACGCCGATTCCAAGCCCCTCACCTACGTGCAGAACGGCATCCTTGCCGCCGTGCTGCTGAACTCCGGCGCTGCCGACTACGTCGTGACCGGCTGTGGCACCGGCGAGGGCGCCATGCTCGCCTGCAACTCCTTCCCCGGCGTGCTGTGCGGCCATGTTGCCGACCCGCTCGATGCCTACACCTTTGCCCAGGTCAACGACGGTAACGCTGTCGCCATGCCCTTCGCCCTCAAGAACGGCTGGGGCCAGGAGCTCAACCTCGAGTACACCTTTGAGAAGCTCTTTGGCTTTGGTTCGGGCAACGGCTATCCTGCCGAGCGTGTTGAGCCCGAGCAGCGCAACAAGAAGATCCTCGACGGCGTCCGCGCTGTGACTATGCGTCCGCTCGTCGACGTTCTGGGCGAGATCGATCAGGACCTGGTGAAGGGCGCACTTGCCGGCGAACACTTCCAGGAGTACTTCTTTGCCAACGCAACCGACGAGGCCATCATCGCCAAGGTCAAGGAGATCCTGGGCCTCTAATCGCACGACTCATTGCAGCTAACGCAAGCGGCGGTCGTCCCACGTACGGGACGACCGCCGCTTTTTGCTATCTACCGACTGACGCCGCGGGGACAGGCCCCATGCACCAAGGGATTAACTAGAGCTCGCAGGCAATCTTGTAGCCGTCGCCGATGGCGTCGCGGATGTTGCCGCACTTGTTGGCATCACCCAACACGTGGGTGGTAACGCCGGCTGCAGCAAGGTCGTCGGCCAACTTGGTATTGGGACGATAGCCCATGGCAAGTACCAGCGTATCGGCATCGGCGATGGTGTGGACCTCGCCGTCCTTCTCGTAGCTGATGGCATCCTCGGTAATCTCGGTCACCTTGGCCTCGGTCAGCACGTG
>URTB01000269.1 GCA_900550595.1 uncultured Collinsella sp. | reverse complement strand
GGCCGCGGCGGCCCGCGCTGCATGAGCATGCCCTTCTGGCGCGAGGACCTCTAAGGTTTTCAAAGATCCGTACGGGTCTTAATACAAACATCTAGCTGCCATTAGATGTCTCCCAATGGGGCGGTGCGGGTTTTCGCACCGCCCCATTCTTGTCTAATAAGCTAAATTAGCATCAGATAAGGTGTCCATTATGTCTAGAGGCGGTCACGTTGATACCCCAACGGTGTCGGCTTCTTTGCCTTTTGGGCATCATCTCGATTCCCATGACCTTTGCCGGCATCATCCCCGTGTTCTAGCGATTGGAGCTTAGTCATGGATATCAAGACAATTGGCGTTGAGGAATGGCTCAACGTTTGGGAGAAGAGCGCTACGTGGGACATTGCCCAGTCGACGATCTCGTCGCTGACCATGGGCGAGCTTCGCGCGCTCGACGAGCAGGACGGCGCTACGTTCTACGAGCGTCTGGATCGCGAGAAGATGAACTACGGCTGGATCGAGGGTTCGCCGGAGTTTAAGGCCGAGGTCGCCAAGCTGTATCGTTGCGAGGTCAATCCCGATCACATTCTGCAGACCAATGGCTGCACGGGCGCCAACCTCAACGCCATCATGGCCGTTGTCGGGCCCAGCGATCACGTGATTGCCGAGTGGCCTACCTATGCGCCGCTCTATGAGATCCCGCGTACGCTTGGTGCCGAGGTCGAGTATTGGGAGCTTCGCGAGGAGCTCGGATGGAAACCCGATATCGAACAGCTCAAGCGCCTCGTTCGCCCCAACACCAAGCTCATCTGCATCAATAACGCATCGAACCCCATCGGTACGGTGCTAAATGCCGATACACTCGGCCAGATTGCCGAGATTGCCCGTTCGGTGGGCGCCTACGTGCTGTGCGACGAGGTGTATCTGCCGCTCAAGAACACCGAGTCCTTTATGTCGATGCCCGACGTGTACGAGAGGGCCATTGTCACCAACTCAGTGTCCAAGACCTATTCGACGCCTGCAGCTCGCGTGGGCTGGGTCGTCGCGGACGAAGATGTGTCCAACCGCATCCGCACCTACCGCGACTACACCATGATCTGCGGTGGCGTGTTTAACGATGCTTTGGCGACTTACGTGCTCGAGCACAAGGACAAGATTCTCGAGCGCAACCGCAAGATCGTGTTTGGTAACCGCGATATCGCGCAGGCTTGGATCGATACACAGCAGCGTGTCTCCTGGACGGCCCCGCAGGGCGTGTCAACCTCGTTTATCCAGCTGGATATTCCCGAGGATGACGAGGAGTTCTGCAAGCGCCTGCTGGCCGATAGGGGAGTGCTGTTGGTCCCCGGTAGCCGTTTTGAGCTTCCCTGCGGAGCGCGCCTGGGCTACTGCGTGAGCGAAGATGTTCTTCGCGAGGGCCTGAGGCTTCTGGGCGAGGCACTGGCCGAGCTCGATCGCTAGTCCCTTGAGGTTCTCGAAGGCCTAAACCTTGCTGGACCCTAGGTGTACCGAATGCAGACCCGCTCCCTTTTGGGGAACGGGTCTGTTTGTCTTTGCTGCCGAAAAAGTCAAGTTGTTACAAATGGAGACGCAAGATCGATCGGGTATTCGATGGGCCTTATACTGAGCTTCCGGTGAACGGTATCCAACGTCTGGTAAACGGTAATCTGTTTGTCAAAAATGAATAGGACGCACTTTTTTCTGAATAAAAATCAAAATGGTTGAGACACAGCGAGAATTGCGAATTATATTCATATCGTTGCGTGAAATATGCAATTTGGGGGTGGTTTAACAAAGGTTAGTTTCAATTGATCTTGCGGTTAAAAAGCGTTTAAGCACGTAAATCCACTTTATTTAATCAAAGTATGCCATGCGTGAAGTATATGTGTATGCCGTTCACCCCTCATATAAAACCGTTCGGTGGCGAGGTGGAAGTATGGATTGATTTTGGATATAAATATGTCGTCAGCAATAACGCCTCACACGGAGGGGCGCTAACGAATCGGCCCTGACAGGGGCCCGAAAGAAAGGTAGGAGGCCATGACGAAAGGTCTGCACGTGCCTTCCGAGA
>URTB01000268.1 GCA_900550595.1 uncultured Collinsella sp. | reverse complement strand
ACGGCAATATGAAGGCGTTTGCGCTTCCCGGCACGCGCGGCAACATAATGCTCGCCAGCGAGGACGCTCCGGCAACAAGTAGCGAACGGCGATCAAGCATCTTTGGCTCCCATCCCGCAGGTATCGGTGGAAATAATCCTATTTTGCGAGAAGGTGCCTCGTGGCGGTAGTGCCGTTCGATGGCCAAAATGTCCAATTTGAGTGCGCGAAAGCGTCAGGCCCCCGGAGGGCTTTCGATACGCCGGGCAGTCTGGCCGCTAGCGCAACATGTGGGCAATCAGCTCGGCGCGAGTTCCGATACCAAGCTTGGCATACACTCCTGATAGGCGGTTTTTAACGGTGCCCGGCGATACTCCCATGTGGCGTGCGATTTCGGCGTTGGTCCATCCGCGGCAGGCGAGCATGGCCATGGTGAACTCCGTGGTCGTTAAATCGTCGGCCACGTCCTCGCCCGAATCGGGGTTGTGGATGCGCCGCCAGCCGTAGCTGAATCGATACGTAATCTCGATGATGCGAGCGAAATCGTCGGGGTATTGCGATTTTAGGCATGCCTCGATGAGTCCCTGCAAAAGGCCGTGGTGCTCGCCGATGAGTTCGATAAGGCCGTCGGGGCGCGCGATGTTCCAAGCAGCTCCGAAGTGCGTTTTTGCGGCGTCGATGTCCTTGAGGCTCATGCATGCCATGGAAGCCGCCAGGTGCAGGAACAGTTCCGAGATGGGATAGCTTCCCTGTTTCATGATCAGGGCATTTTCCACCATGCCCAGGCTGCGGCCGTATTCGCCGCGCAGATACAAGGCGTGCGCCATCACGTAGCTGGCGAACAGGCGCAGGCCTTCGGGCAGATGCGCCGCAAGCGGATAAAACTCTTCGGCGGAATACGGGGAAGGCAAGTGCAGCAGGACGCTCGCGGCAGAGGCGAACAGGATATGCATGGCGTGGACGGCAGGCGATTCATCGTCAGGTGGCGTATCGAGGATGCCCGCAAGGCACCGGCGGGCATCGGCGATACGGTTGAGCGACAGACTGGCATATCCGCAGATAAAGCATGCGGAATAGCGCAGTGCGGGGTCGGTGGCGTCAAGATAGGGGCGTGCTGTCTCGGCGGCGAGCGTGGCCTGTCCGCGAAAGTACAGTGCTTCTGCCGTGGCGATGGTGCGTGAATCGGGGTCGGAAATGCCTGCAACCGCAGCGTCAATCTGCCCCGGCACAAAGGCGGTGCACATCAACGGCATGGGAATGCGCGGGTAGCCATCGCAGTCCATCTTCCATCTCCCATCAGGTGGCAACAATGCAGCAATTGTACTCCTGTTGCTCGGGGCCCCTTTCGTTTTACTGTTCGGTTAACGCTGCGGATCGTTTTGGAAGGCTTACGAGCATGGTAGTCCCGTTCTCGGAACTTGCTTCGACCTCTACCGTGCCACCGTGAAGCGCTGCAATCTCCCAAACGAGCGCTAGCCCGAGTCCTGCGCCGCCGTATGCCCTGCTGCGGGATTTATCCAGGCGAAAGAACGGTTGGAAGATGCTCTCACGGTATTGCTTGGGTATTCCCGGGCCCTGGTCTTCGACTCGCAGGAACACGTTGCTGTCGTTGTCGCGGATGGAGACGTTGACAATCGAGCCGGGGCGGCTGTAACGGATGGCGTTTTCGACCAGATTGAACACCAGCCGATAGAGGAGCGTGTCGCTCCCGATTACTAAAGCGTCTCCAGCACAATTGAGGGCTATGCCTTTATTTTCGGCAAGTGGTGCAAGGTCGGTGAGAACCTCTTCGGACAAGGGACCAAGTTCAACATCGTCCTCGCAAGGAACGCTGCGGAGCTCACTCATCTCGAGCAATACCTTGGTCATTCGAGACATGCGCTCGGTTTGTTCTTGTAACAGACCGAGCAGCTCGGCTGTTTCGGGTTGCAAACCGGAGTGCTCGGAGATGAATAGTTCAATCTGTGCTTGCATAAGGGCGAGCGGGGTGCGCAGCTCGTGTGCGGCGTTGCCGGTAAACTGACGCTGTGCAGAGAACCCTTCGCCAAGACGGGCGATCATGTCGTTGAAAGAGG
>URTB01000267.1 GCA_900550595.1 uncultured Collinsella sp. | reverse complement strand
AGTTTTTTGGCCTTGGGAGGCGCGACCTCGCCACGAAGAGCGCCAATGACAAAGAAGACCACCTGGTACAGAAAGCAGACCGTGAGCAGCGTGACGACAATCTGGTTGAAGATCACGATGGGTGTGTTGGTTTGTAAAAAGGCGAGCATGCAGGCTCCCAGCAACGCGTTACGTAAACAACCGTATATCTTACCGCAGGCTTACCGAGTTCAAGAAACCACCTAATACTGGCTAGGCTTCGAGCAGACCGAGCTGCGGGACGATTTCGTCACCGGCGGCAGTGCGGCCGAGCGAACGCGGGGCCAGGTCATCCAGAACCGCGGCAAGGTCCCACGGCAGCTCGTCACGGCACTCAATGCGCTCCCTCGTCACGGGATGATCGAACGCCACGCGCCAAGAATGCAGGAACTGCCTGGTCAGGCCCTGATCGGCACGCGCATCGCACTTGCCGTAGAGTGGGTCGCCCACGCAGGCATGGTTGATATGGCGCATGTGCACACGAATCTGATGCGTGCGTCCGGTAAACAGATGACACTCGACAAGCGTGTAGCCGTCGTCGAAGCGCGTGGAATCAAAGCGCTCGAGCACCTTGAAAGTCGTGATGGCCTGGCGCGCAAAGGGGTCATCGGAAACCGCCATCTTCACACGGTCGCGCGTGGAGCGGGCGATACCGGTGTTGATAGTGCCCTCGTCCATGGCGATGTGCCCGTGAACGAGCGTGATATAGCGACGGTCGAGCGTGCGCGTGCGGATAAGATTTTGAAGCGCGCGCTGGGTGTCGTCGTCCTTTGCCGCGAGCATAAGGCCCGAGGTATCGCGATCAAGGCGATGCACGATGCCGGGGCGGTCCTCACCCTGCACGGTACCAAGATGGTCGATGCCGCAGTGGTAGACCAGGGCGTTCGCAAGGGTGCCGCTCTCGTGACCATGGGCGGGATGGCACACCAGGCCGCGCTGCTTGGAGAGCACGATGAGGTAGTCGTCCTCATAGCGGATATCGAGGGGAATGGCCTCGGGAATCACGTCGGTCGGATCGTGCGGCTCGGGCAAGTCGACCGAGATGCGGTCGCCGGAGCGCACGGCATATTTTTTTGATAGGCAGGTCTCGCCGTTGACGGCAACGGCACCGCCCTCGATCAGATGTGCGCAGGCAGAGCGCGTGGGACAGCCATCGTTGGCGCCCAGATAGGCGTCGAGACGCTGACCAGCGGAATCGTCGGCAACGAGAATATGGATGTCGGCCATTAGCGCTCATTCCTTTCGCGAATCTTGCGGGCACGCTCCCCACGCTGCTTGGCTTTGCGTTTGGCGCGGGCCTCGTCACGGGCGTTGAGCTCGGCGGTCGCATCGACCTCGCGAGCGGCGGGACTCAAGAACATGTAACCGATAAGCGCCAACACAACACCGACCGTAATGCCGATATCAGCCACGTTAAAGACGGGAAAGTCGATGAACGTGGTGGCCATAAAATCGGTCACGAAGCCAAAGACAAGGCGATCGATCGCGTTGCCGATGGCGCCGCCCGCAACCATGGCCATGCCCACAACCTCAAGACGAGCGAGCTGAGGCGCACGGAGCAAGTACACGGCAATGGCGACAATGACCGCAAGCGCCAACACAGCGAACGCGACGCCATGACCCTCGCCCATGCTAAAGGCGGCTCCGATATTGCGGACAAACAGAAAATCGATCACGCCAGGGATAACGGTCCTATGCAGGGCATCGCCCACGGCACGAACCGCAAGCTTGGTCAGCTGGTCAACGAGCAACACAACGAGCGCCACCCCACCAGCAACACCTAACCGCCAACGCAAAGGCGGCGTCATATCCGCACCACGACCCAAAGAAATCCCCTACCCTCAAAACAATCGAATTACGTTTAACGCAAGTAACCATCTTATAGTGACAAACGCCAAACACGCAGCATATCCACCAACGCTAGCGAAATAATCAGCATAAAACGAAAGCGACATTCCGAAAAACAGAATGCCGCTTGAATATGACACAGGTAGTCGTTGGGGACGTTCTTGTTTGACTAGTCGTTTAAGAACGTCCCCAACGACTA
>URTB01000266.1 GCA_900550595.1 uncultured Collinsella sp. | reverse complement strand
AGACACAATGTGAAGCCTTTGTCGCATTTGGACAATTTAATGTTAACACGTCAACAACGACTGAAATGCGCTATCCTCTCTTGGTCGATGTAAACACGTCAACAACTCAAAGGAGGTTAGTGATGGGTTTCACGATTCTTGGAACAGGCTCGGTGCTTCCTAAGCGCAGTGTTTCCAATGACGAGCTGTCTGAGTTCCTCGATACCTCGGATGAGTGGATTTTTACCCGCACCGGTATCAAGAGCCGCCACGTCTGCACCACCGAGTCACTCGACGACCTTGCCGTAGCGGCGAGCGAGCGGGCGCTCCAGGTGTCCGGAATCGACGCGAGCCAGCTGGATCTGATCGTCTGCTCGACGACGACGGGTGACCACCTTGTTCCCGCTGAGGCGTGTGCCGTTGCTGAGCGACTAGGCGCGACGTGCCCTGCCTTCGATGTCTCGGCGGCCTGCGCCGGCTTCGTATTTGCGCTCGATGTCGCCGAGGGCTATATCGCCCGCGGCCGTGCCGAGCGCGTGCTTGTCGTTTCTGCCGAGCAGATGACGCGCGCGCTCAACTGGACCGACCGCGCCACCTGCGTGCTCTTTGGCGATGGGGCAGGCGCCGCAGTGATTGAGGCTGGGGGAGACAACCCCCTTGCCGTTGAGCTTTCGACGGCGCCCGACGTCGAGACGTTGCGCGTTCCCGGTCTGGTCGGCACCTCGCCGTTTAAGGCCTCCGCAGATAGCGAGAGCGTGCTGTCCATGAATGGCCGCCGCGTGTTCAAGTTCGGCGTCAACGCCATCTGCGACACGGTCCATAAGCTTGCGAGCGATGCGGGCATTTCGGTCGAAGACATCGATCATTTTGTATTCCATCAGGCTAACGAACGAATCCTGAGTCAGGCGGTCAAGCGCCTCGGCGTGCCAGACGAGCGCGTGGTTCGAACGCTGCGCGAGACCGGCAACATTTCGAGCGCCTGCATTCCCTTTGCGCTTGACCGGCTGGCACGCACCGACGCACTGAATGCGGGCGACACTATCGCCCTCGTTGGATTTGGCGCCGGTCTGGATATAGGTGGCTATCTGCTTCGTTGGAAGTAGTCGCACATAGGAAATAAAAACGCCCCTAGGGCACAAACAAAGGAGAACTACCATGGCAGATCAGAAGACCTTCGAGCGCGTTTGCGACGTTATCCGCGAGACCGCCGGCCTTGACGACGTTGAGATGAAGCCCGAGTCCACGCTCGAGGAGATTGGCCTCGACAGTCTTGGCACCGTCGAGATCCTCGTCGCCGTCGAGGACGAGTTTGGCATCCAGCTCGATACCGAGGAGAACCCCAAGACGGTCGGCGAGTTCGCCGATACGGTTGAGGCGGCATTGGAGAAGTAGAGATGCTCAAGACTCCTCTCTGCAATCTGCTCGGCATCGAAAAGCCCGTGTTCCAGGGCGGTATGGCCTGGATTGCCGACGCCTCGCTGGCGTCCGCAGTGTCCGAGGCGGGCGGCTTGGGGATTATCGCGGCCATGAACGCCGACGCCAACTGGCTGCGCGACCAGATTCACGAGCTGCGCGCCAGGACGGATAAGCCCTTTGGCATCAACGTTATGCTCATGAGCCCGTTTGCCGACGAGGTCGCGCAGGTTGTGATTGACGAGCGAGTACCGGTCGTCGTGACGGGCGCCGGTAATCCCACCAAGTACATGAAGGCGTGGAACGAGGCAGGCATCAAGGTCATTCCGGTCGTTGCCTCGGTGGCGCTGGCGCGCCTCGTGGCACGTCGTGGAGCCACGGCGGTTGTTGCCGAGGGCACCGAATCGGGCGGCCATATTGGCGAGACCTCGACGATGGCACTGGTGCCGCAGGTCGTCGATGCGGTCGACATTCCCGTCGTGGCTGCCGGCGGTATTGCCGACGGCCGCGGCGTGGCGGCCGCCTTTATGCTGGGCGCCGCCGGCGTGCAGGTGGGTACGCGCTTTCTGGTCGCAGACGAGTGCACTGTATCGGAGCAGTACAAGGAGATGGTCCTGAAGGCCAACGACACCTCGACGCGTGCGACCGGCCGCTCGACGGGACACCCGGTGCGTGC
>URTB01000265.1 GCA_900550595.1 uncultured Collinsella sp. | reverse complement strand
GACCGTCCTCAATTACGTCATAGCACTCGTCCGGGCCCGGTAAAAAGGCAAACGTCGCCACCACGCGGCCGTCGGCTTCGCACACATAGCTGCCACCAGCGGCAATATCGGCAGCCAGCCGCTCGGCCGAAGGCGTGCCCTCGGGCCACTGCGTGGCGTTGCCATGCGCGCGCATAAAGGCACGGGCCACGTCATAGATAGCCATGACGGCGGGAATGTCGGTATCGAGGGTTTTTCTGATCATCACGCGGCGACCTCACGTTTATTGGTATCACTTTGATTGAGCAATGATACCAACGTTTGGAGAGGCGCGAAGCAGATGGGGAGCAAAAAGCGAGCCGCCTGGTCAAAGGCCAAAAGCGAGTTTTTGGGCGCTGCCACCGGCGGCGATATGAGCGACCTGTTTGCGCGCGAGGATGAGCGCCGCGACGCCCTGGATGCCGAGCGCGATGAAGCCTGGCGCTACAAGTCGTGCGAGCGCAAAAACCGTTACGACACGCGCGCCGAGGCCGAGGCCGTTATGGCCGACTGCGAAAACCGCGGGCGGCGCGGTTTGGCCTGCTACAAATGCGAATACTGCGGCGGCTGGCACCTGACGTCGCACCCTTGGAAATAGACCCCGCATCGGCACGGCACTGACGGAGCGCCAACCATCGCACGCAAGCTACGGGCGCGGCGGCACCAACACATCGTAACGAACGGCCTTGCCCGCAAGTTGATAGCTCGGCTTAACGCCGGCAAGCAGTGGCCCCTTCACCGGCCGCTTGATAACCACCTTGCGCGGGTGCACCGCAAGCGCAGCTTCGACCAGCGACTCCTCATCGGCGCACGGCTGTTCCAGATGGTGCAAGAGTTGGAACTTCTTTTTGACCGCCGCGCTCTTGGTGCGCCCGGGAAACATGGGGTCCAGATACACCACGTCGGGAGCGGCAAGCTCGCCCTGACCGATCAGCTCAGCTACATGGCGAAGGCCGGCAATGCTGTCCTCGCCCGCATGTAAGCGCATGCGTAACACGGCAGCCGCAAGCGCCGGATCATCTGCCGCGCGATCCAGGGCATCCTTGAGGAGCGCCGCGATCACGCAATCCTGCTCATACAGATCGACGGCAAAGCCCGCGGCCGCCAGCAGCAGCGAATCCTCGCCAAAGCCTGCCGTGGCGTCAATCGCCCATGGGCTCTCGATGCCTTTTGCGCGCGCAGCCTTTACCAGCAGCTCTTGCTGCAGACGGCCTTGCTTGAGCCGCGGAAGCATGCGAGTAAAATCGGCACGCAGCTCCATCGTGCCGTCGGTGAGCGTGAGGCCCTCGGACGTCCCGGTCAGCTCAAGCCCCGCGGCCCGAGCAACAGAAAAGGGATCGACGACGCCCATGGACACTCCTTAATAAACAAACGAATACGCGGGGCGCCGTTTACGCCAGCACCCAACCGTCCGCTATTGTCCCACATGCGACATGGCCCACAGCATCCCAATGCAAAGCACCGCCATCAACCCCGTGCACACGGCAGCGATCACAGAATCGCTCATGCGCCTTCCCAGCGACCGCGGCTCTCGTACTTGCTCTGCTCCGTACATCATGACTCCTCCTTGAGACCAGCTCCTTGTTACGGCCTCATCATCGCAGCGCTACACATGAGCTGCCATCGATTTGGCTTACGTCCAGCTTTCCTTTTTGAAAGGTTGGGTTGGGCCGCGCGGGCTCAAAGCGCTTTCAGGCGCATGCATCGCCGCGTTGAACTACAATGTGCTTCACCATATGTGCAGTACATTGGGTGCGCCAAGTTGGCGTACTCGTATCGAAAGGACCAGCCATGAGCTTCACTCGCAAGACTCTCAAAATCCTTGCTCTCATCTACTTTGTTTTGGGCATCGCCAGCCTCGTCACCGCCGGCGTCGGTATCGCCACGGGCGGTCTCGATTCCACGTACGGTTCGTACGCCACGCTCGCAGCGGTCGTGCTTATCGCCAAGGGTCTCGTCGACCTTGCCGCAGGCGTCGCCGGTATCAAGGGCGCCAACAAGCCTTCGCAGGTGGACGGCGCGTTTAAGCTCGGTATTGTTGCCGCGGTCGCCACGCTTGCCCAAGCGGTGCT
>URTB01000264.1 GCA_900550595.1 uncultured Collinsella sp. | reverse complement strand
ACCATACAGACATTGATGCAATTACAGCTGAAAGGCCTTCTTATGCGAACCATCATCCTCTATGCCTCACGCCACCACGGCAATACGAAAAAGCTCGTGGACGCCATCGTCGAGGCGCACCCCGAAATCGATACCCTCGACGTGAAGTCACTCGGGAAAAACGAGTACCCCGACCTGCACGAATACCATCTGATCGGCGTCGCCACGGGCATCTATTACTCCGAGATCGACAAAGATATGGCACGCGTGCTCACGAACGTGCTGCAGCCGCAGGACAAGGTGTTTGGCCTTATGACCTACGGTGGCAAAAACAAGTGGTACGGCAAGGATATCGATGGCATCTGCCGCATGAGGCAGGCCATCTTTATGGGTGTCTACGGCTGCCCCGGCTTTGATACGTGGGGGCCGTTCAAACTCACCGGCGGTGTCCAAAAGGGACACCCGACCGCTGAAGAAATTAAGGGCGCCGTCGACTTCTTCGACAAGATCGAAGACGAGTACGGCGACATCATCGTCGAAGAGTATGCCAAGCGCGAGAAGCGTCTAGCCTACGAGAAGGAGCATCCTGCAGGAGGCCTGGTGGCCGGCGTCAAGCGCACGGCAAAGAAGATCGCTAACAAGCTGTAACTGTAAAGGTGCTTTTGAGCGTTTAACCCATACGGCGGGTCCGAGCAGATTCGGGCCCGCCGTTTTTTCTATCGTTACTCGGTAAAGGCGTTGCCGACGCTCTGGCCGCCAACATACGTCTCGACGAGGGTGAGCTCATGGTCGAACACGACAAAGTCGGCGTCGCGACCCGGCATGATGCTACCGCACTTATCCTCGATGTGCGCAGAGCGAGCCGGCACCTCGGTTGCCATGCGAATGGCGATATCGGCGCTGGCGATGCCCCAGTCGACGATGTTCTTGACGCCCTGGGCAAGCGTGAGCACCGAGCCGGCAATGCTCTTGCCGTCGGCGAGCCAGCACAGGTTGTCCTTCATGATGACGTCCATGCCGCCGCTGGTGTAGCTGCCCTCGGGCATGCCGCCGCAGCCAAGGCAGTCGGTGATGAGCACCGTGTGCTGCCAGCCCTTTGCCTGCAGCAGCGCCTTGATGGCGGCAGGGTTTACGTGCTTGCCGTCACAGATGATCTCGGCGTAGGTCTCGGGCGTGGACATGGCAGCGCCCACGACACCGGGCTCACGGTGATGCAGCCCGCGCTGGCCGTTATAGGTATGCGTAAAGCAGCTGGCACCGGCGTTGATGGCAGCGATGCACTCATCGTAGGTGGCGTCGGAGTGACCGATGCTGGTCACCACACCCTTGGCGTTCAGAGCAGCCGCATAAGCAGCGGCACCGTCGCGCTCGGCCGCCATGGCGCTCTTGACGATGCGGCCGCCGGCAGCCTCCTGCCACTGATCGAAGACCTCCTCGGAGGGATCGATAAGATAAGCGGGGTTCTGCGCACCCACGTGCTTCATGGTAAAGAAGGGGCCCTCCAGGTAGATGCCTTGGATACGAGCACCACAGAAGTCGGGGCCGCGGCCCTCGTCCGCCTGGGCGATGGCGGCGCAGGCGTCCTTGATCTGCTCGACGCCATCGGTGAACGTCGTGGGCAGCCAGCTGGTGGTACCGCGACGGGCGAGCTCGGTCGAGCTGATATCGATGCCCTCGGGATCGTTATCGGTAGTTGAGTGGTTGTAGAAACCGTGGATGTGAGTATCGACCATGCCCGGTGCGATCCACGATCCCGTGTAGTCCCTGATCTCGCAGGAGGGCTCGTCGGCCTGCCAGGCGCCAAAGACGCCATCCTCGACCATAAGATAGCCGCCCAGTTGCGGACCTGCCGGCAAGAAGAACTTGTCAGCCTTAATTGCGTACGTGCTCATATGCACTCCTTGCTTCTAAAGCAGTTGACTGTAGTGATGCTTATACCCAGCTCACGTAAAACAAAAAGCGCCCGCCCGCCGTTATGAGCGGACGGGCGCCCTTGCAGGGGGACGCGATTAAGCGGTGAAGGGGTGAATCGTCACGCCCTTAACCACGCGGTTGACCGTGCCGGTGGGGCTCGGCGTATCGGGCGTGTTGCCCACGCGCACGGAGTTGAGCAGGCTGAT
>URTB01000263.1 GCA_900550595.1 uncultured Collinsella sp. | reverse complement strand
ACCTGGCCGTCATCAAGCTCAAGGACGCCGACGCCTCCAAGCTTACGCCGATCGAGATCGGTGACTCCTCCAAGCTCAACGTGGGCGAGTGGGTTATGGCCATCGGTTCGCCGTTCGGCAACGAGCAGTCTGTCTCCACGGGCATTGTGTCGGCGCTGTATCGCTCCACGGCCATGAGTTCTACCAGCGGTAACACCATCTATGCCAACATGATCCAGACCGATGCCGCCATCAACCCGGGCAACTCCGGTGGCGCGCTCGTCAACGACAACGGCGAGCTCGTGGGTATCAATTCGCTCATCGAGAGCTACTCGGGCTCCAACTCGGGCGTGGGCTTTGCCATTCCGGTCAACTATGCCAAGAACATCGCTGACCAGATTATCGGCGGTAAGACGCCGGTGCACCCGTACCTGGGCGCCACGCTTTCGAGCGTCAATGCGCTCAATGCCCGTACCAACAAGCTGAGCACCGACAGCGGCGCGTACGTGGCGAGCGTCGTCGAGGACGGTCCCGCCGCCAAGGCTGGCATCCAAGAGGGCGATGTCATTACCAAGCTGGGCGACGACGAGATCACGAGCGCCGACGGCCTGATCATCGCGCTGCGCAGCCACGAGGTGGGCGAGAAGGTCGAGATTACGCTTATGCGCGGCAAGGACGAGAAGAAGGTCACCGTCGAGCTGGGCTCCGACGAGAAGCTGCAGAACCAGCAGCAGGACGACAGCGCGACCGACACCGGCAACGGCGGTATTACCGATGAGCAGCTGCGCCAGTATCTGGAGGAGCTGCTGGGCCAGCAGGGCCAGGGTCAGGGCTACGATCAGGGTTTCTAACGAGCCGTTTCGCACATACCAATGCCAGAGGGGCTGTTCCGCCAACGCGGGGCAGCCCCTCTTTTCTTATTGATCCGTTGGGGACGGAGGAAACGGATCATTTAGAAACGGCAAGGGCATGGTTTGATCGCGCGATCCACCCCGATCCGACGGCTGCCGATTCGGTGCGGTTTGAGACCGCTATTCGGCCCCTTTGCGACCGGTGGTACTCTAGTATCCGTTTGAAATCGAGCGAAGGAGTGCCGCTATGGAGCAATCGAGCCTGTTTGGTGACGGCGTGGACATCGATACCGAAACGCCCGCGAGCGCGGATGTCGCCGCACCGGCCGACGCCCGTGCCCAGGCGGCAGCGCGTGCGGCCGAGCTGCGCCACGAGCTCGATTACCACGCCTATCGCTATTACATGCTCGATGCGCCCGAGATTACGGACGCCGCCTTTGACAAAATGCTCGTTGAGCTGCAGGAAATCGAGGCGACCTATCCCGACCTGGTGACGTCCGACAGCTATACCCAGCGCGTGGGCGGCTACGTGAGCGAGCAGTTTACGCCGGTCACGCATATGGCGCGCATGTATTCCATGGACGATGCCATGGATCTGGACGAACTCGACGCATGGCTCCAGCGCGCCGAGGATGCGCTCGGTGCTGGCAGCGTCACCTATACCTGCGAGCTTAAGATCGACGGCCTGGGCGTGGCACTTACCTACCAAAACGGCACCTTCGTACGCGCGGCCACACGTGGCGATGGCACCACGGGCGAGGACGTGTCGCTCAACGTCCGTACCATCAAGGATGTGCCCATGCACCTGTCCGAGCCGGCGCTCGCTCACATGGGCGCCGACCGCGAGCGCGCCATCGAGGTGCGCGGCGAGGTCTACATGCCTAAGGGCAGCTTTGTTCGTCTGAATGAAGAGGCCGATGCCGAGGGGCGCGACCCCTTCGCCAACCCGCGCAACGCTGCCGCCGGCAGCCTGCGTCAGAAGGATCCCAAGGTCACGGCGCGCCGCGACCTAGCCACCTTTATCTACGCCATCGCCGATACCGATCCGCTGCACGTTCACAGCCAGCGCGAATTTCTCGACTGGCTGCGCAACGCCGGCTTTAGCGTCAACCCCAACGTGGCTCGTTGCGCCACGCCGGCCGAGGTTCACGAGTTCTGTGCCCAGGCCCTCGAGCACCGCGGCGATCTCGATTACGACATCGACGGCGTGGTCGTAAAGGTGGACAGCTTCCAGCAGCAACTCGACCTGGGCTTTACCGCCCGCGCGCCGCGCTGGGCCATTGCCTTTAAGTTTC
>URTB01000262.1 GCA_900550595.1 uncultured Collinsella sp. | reverse complement strand
ATAACGTCCATGACCTCAACAGCCATATTTGGGACGAGTGGGCCGACGAGACCGGTTCCATCGGCAAGGCCTATGGGTATCAGATTGGCCAGAAGAGCCATTATGCCGAGGGCGATTTCGATCAGATGGATCGTGTGCTGTACGATCTTAAGCATACGCCGTACAGCCGCCGCATTATGACGAACACCTATGTGTTTAGCGACCTGTCCGAGATGCATCTGTATCCATGCGCCTACAGCGTGACGTATAACGTCACGCAGCGCCCGCAGGATGACAAACCGACGCTCAACATGATTCTCAATCAGCGCAGCCAGGACATTTTGGCCGCGAACAACTGGAATGTGTGCCAGTACGCCATTTTGTTGATGATGGTCGCGCAGTCCGTCGATATGATTCCCGGTGAGTTGCTGCATGTGATCGCAGATGCCCATATCTATGACCGTCATGTCGATATCGTCCGCGAGCTTATCGAGCGTCCGCAGTTTGTGGCCCCCAAGGTTTCATTGAACCCCGACGTGCATGATTTCTACGCGTTTACGACCGATGACCTGATCGTTGAGGGCTATGAGCACGGTCCGCAGGTTAAGAACATCCCCATTGCGGTTTAGGTGACGCGCGTGAAGTGTAAGCTTTCTGCCATTGTCGCCGTGTGCGATGACTGGGGCATTGGTTGCGAGGGCGACATGGTCGTCTCGAATCGCGCCGATATGCGCCATTTTGTGGCGTGTACCAAGGGGTGCCCGGTCATTATGGGACGCAAGACCCTACTGAGTTTTCCCGGCGGGCGTCCGCTTAAGAACCGCCGCAATATCGTGCTTACGCGCGACGATAGCTTTGCTGCCGAGGGCGTTGACGTGGTGCATAGCGTTGACGAAGCGCTCGCCGCGGTTGCCGATGAGTCTGTTGCCTGGGTGATCGGTGGCGGCGAGGTGTATCGGCAGTTTTTGCCGTATTGCGCCGAGGCCGAGGTCACGCACAACCATTGCACCCATGCCGTGGACACGTACTTTCCCGACTTGGACGCCGATCCCGCGTGGGAGATTGCGCGGCGCGGCGGTGTTGCCACGATTGCTGCGGGCGAGGGTGACGAGGGTCTCGATTATGAGTTCGTGACGTATCGCCGCGTTGAGGCGTAAATCGTCTGGCGTGAACGGTATCATCGGGTTGATTGAATGCATGGGGCGGCGCTTAGCGTCGCCTCGTTTGGTATAGATGTGCTGTAAAGAAGGGTGCGGGCTGGCTGCTATGACTGATGCCGTTGATGTTCTGCGAATAGATTCGCTCGAGGACGAGCGGCTCGATGCCTACGTGCGACTGACCGAGCGCGAGCTGCGCTGCGTACTGGAGCCGCAAAAGGGCATCTTTATCGCCGAGAGCGCCAAGGTTATCGAGCGCGCGGTTCGCGCCGGGTACCA
Organism: uncultured Collinsella sp.; assembly: GCA_900550595.1. Classification (GTDB taxonomy): domain Bacteria; phylum Actinomycetota; class Coriobacteriia; order Coriobacteriales; family Coriobacteriaceae; genus Collinsella. The sequence continues at coordinate 728 of URTB01000262.1, read as the reverse complement.
GCCGGTGAGCTTTCTTTTGGGCGAACGCTGGCTCGACCAGATGATGCCGCTGTTTGAGCGCCTAGTCGTGCGCGAGGGCGCGGGTCCAGTTCCTGTGTTCGTGGCCTCCATGGAGCTCATGGAGCAGTTGACGGGTTTTAACGTGACGCGCGGCGCGCTGGCGGCGTTCCGTCGCCCGCGACAGATTCCGGTTGATGAGTTCTTGGGCGGCGTCGTCGAGGCAGCGGGGGAGCGTCCGGTGCGCGTATGCGTGCTCGAGGGTATTGTCGACCACACGAACGTGGGCGCGATTTTCCGCTCGGCTGCCGCGCTCAATGTCGACGGCATTCTGGTGAGCCCCACGTGCTGCGATCCGTTGTATCGTCGCTCGGCTCGTGTGAGCATGGGCACCGTGTTTCAGGTGCCGTGGACGCGTATCGGCAGTGAGGCGCGCGTGTGGCCGCATGACGGGTTGGCGTCACTGCATCATGCCGGTTTTTCGTGTGCCGCCATGGCATTGACGGACGATTCGGTGTCGCTTGACGATCCCGTGCTGCAGGAGATAGACCGCCTGGCGATCTTTATGGGTACCGAGGGTGCCGGCTTGGGCGCCAAGACCATTGCCGGCTGCGACCGAGCCGTGCGCATTCCGATGGCGCACGGGGTCGATTCACTCAACGTTGCCGCGGCGAGTGCCGTCGCCTTTTGGCAGCTGTGCCCGCACGTGAGCAATGAGTATCACTACCAGC
>URTB01000261.1 GCA_900550595.1 uncultured Collinsella sp. | reverse complement strand
GACCCCCGTCATGCGATTAAAATACTGAACCCTTGCCAATGGTGGACTGTGACAAAAGGAGAGAACTTATGAGCGCCGGCGCTACGCTACTCAAGCTGCAACAGATCGATTTGGAGCTCGCCCGCAACAAGAGCGAACTTGCCAATATGCCGGAGCTCAAGGAACTCGCTTCCAAGCGCAAGACCTACGTTAAGCTCAAGGCCGAGATGACCAAGCTCTACGCCCAGCGCAAGGACCTGGATATTGAGCTCGACGACCTCAACACCACCGAGATCCAGACCAACAACGCTATCGAGGCCGCCAAGAAGCGCCATGTTGACGGCTCTGACTACCGCGAGGTACAGGACCTGGAGAACGAGCTCGCCACCCTGGCCAAGCGCCTGGACAAGATCGAGCACACCCGTAAGGATGTCGTCGTCGCCCACAAGGAGGCACTCGACCGCGAGGCTCGCGCGCAGGCCATCATCGCCAAGTTCGAGGAAGGCGTGAAGGCCGACACCAAGGCCGCCCGCGCCAAGGCCGCCGACCTCCAGGCACAGATTGACGCCGCCACCAAGGAGCGCACCGCGCTTGCCGCCACGCTGCCGACCGACGTGCTCACCGACTACGAGCGCCTGCTCAAGCAGTTCCGCGGCCTGGCCGTCGAGACCATCAAGGGCAACATCCCCACGGTCTGCCACACCGCGCTGCAGGCGTCGTCCATGAGCGACCTCAACCACGACGGTAGCGAGATTACGCACTGCCCGTACTGCCACCGCCTGCTCGTGCTCCCCAGCAAGGAAGCCTAACGATGACGGCGGCACCCAACAATTCAATGCAACTTGAGGGAAAAACGATCCTGCTGGGCATTACCGGCGGGATCGCCGCCTATAAGTCGTGCAATATCGCGCGCCTGTTGCAAAAGCGCGGCGCGCGCGTCAAGGTCGTTATGAGCGAGCATGCCACCGAGTTTGTGGGCCCGCTCACCTTCCGTGCACTCACCAACGAGCCGGTCGCTGTAGGTCTGTTCGACGACCCCTCCGACCCCATCCACCACATTTCGCTGGCGCAGGAGCCCGATCTGGTGGTCGTGGCTCCCGCGACGGCCAATATCATCGCCAAGATGGTCAACGGCATCGCCGATGACCTCATCTCCACGACGCTGCTTGCCACGCCGCGACCCATCGTGATCGCACCCGCTATGAACAACGGCATGTGGAAGGCGCCGGCGACGCAGGCCAATATAGCCTCGCTGCGCGACCGTGGCGTCCATGTGGTGGGGCCCGGCAGCGGCTACCTTGCCTGCGGTGACGTGGACACGGGACGCATGAGCGAGCCCGAGGACATCGTCGAGGTCGTCTGCGAGGTGCTCAACCCCGCGCCTCAGGACCTGGCAGGCAAGCGCATCGTGATCACCGCCGGTCCTACGCACGAACCGATCGACCCCGTGCGCTTTATTGGCAACCGGTCGTCGGGCAAGATGGGCATCGCCCTGGCGAGGGAGGCTGCTCGCCGCGGCGCTGCGGTCACGCTCGTGTTAGGACCGACGTCGCTCGATGTCCCCCGCGGCGTGGAGTGCGTGCGCGTACAGACCGCCGCAGAAATGCTGCAGACAGCGCTGAGCGCCTTTCAGACGGCCGATGCGGCCATTTGTGCGGCCGCCGTCGCCGACTACACGCCCGCGGCCCCTGCCGACCATAAGCTCAAAAAGACCAACGAGCGCCTGGATCGCATCGAACTAGTCGAGACGGTCGATATCTTGGCCGAGCTCTCGCGCCAAAAGGAAGAGCGGTGTGTGATCGGCTTTGCGGCCGAGACCGATAACGTCGTGGAGTACGCGCAGCGCAAGCTCGCCCGCAAGGGTTGCGATGCCATTATCGCCAACGATGTCTCGCGTGCCGATTCGGGTTTTGGAACCGATACCAACAAGGCCTGGATCGTGAGCACAGCGGGTACGCAAGAACTTCCCGTACTAACAAAACCCCAGCTCGCAGATACAATTTTGGACTTGCTTCAAAATTTGTAAAAAAGTTCTTGCGCAAGGGCAAAGTTTCGGGTTAATATACTCCCTGTTGCGAGCGAGAGCAGAGCAACAAACAAAAGCTTCGGGACGTGGCGCAGCTTGGTAGCGCACTTGACTGGGGGTCAAGGGGTCGCTGGTTCGAATCCAGTCGTCCCGACCAGAAGTTTG
>URTB01000260.1 GCA_900550595.1 uncultured Collinsella sp. | reverse complement strand
ATGAAAGAACCCCCGCTGCGCACTACGTGCGGCGGGGGTTCTTTCGTCCTGCGGAATGTCCGCGAAGGTCAGCCCTCAGATCCTGCTACGACTACGTCCTCGGATTGTGTGGGCTGATGAAGGACGTGGTTGTTGCGGAGTCTTATCCCTTTGCTTTTTCGCGCCTATGGCGCGAAACGCGCAGCACTATGGAGAGGGCTGGGGACGCTGTTGTTGGCGTCTCCAGCCCTCTGATTACTAATTTTGGTTCCGCAGCGGGACGTTGTTGGCGCTACTTGCTTGGCTTACCTTGTCTCGCCGGTTTCGGTGCGCAGACGGTAGCCGTGGACCAGGTCGCTGATGGCCGGCCAGGGAATCTGGCGATCGACCCAAAACTGCAGCTGTACCAGATAGCGCTCGGTGGCGCGGGTGAGAGCGGCAAACTGATCGTGAGTCTCTACCTGGGCGTAGAGGTCGCGGCTGCGAGCAAGGATGGCGGTCGTATCGTCCATCTTGCCGGTAACGTCGAAGGCGCCCGAGAACCAGTCGCATAGGCGTGTGGCGCTGTTGTTGAGGGTTGCTAAGTCGGCGGTGTCGCCGTTGACGTTTTCGGTTGCCTGGGCTCGCAGGAGGGAGAGGGCGTCGGCCGCGTTCATGCAGTAGCCGACGGTGAAGTTCCAGACTGCGAACTCGCGGCCGGTGTCGAGCTTGCGACGGCGCATGTAGTCGATGTCGCGGGGCTCCTCGAGCATCATTTGATCGGCGAGGGCCTCAAGTGCAGTGGTGTACTCGGCAGGGTCGAGCGTGAGCAGGGTGTTGATATCCATCATCTTTAGGCCTCCGCTTCGATCTCGACGATTTCGTTTTTAATGTACATGCCCTGGTTGTCCCAGACATTGCGGCAAGCAATGGCAAAACGCTCACGGTCTGCTTCGCAGATGCGGGCGAACATGTTGCAGGTGCCAAACGGCTCACAGGCGTCAAAGAAGATGCAGATTGACGACCATCCGCCATACCAGCTCACCGCACCGGCGGGCTCGTGAAAGACGGGGTTCTCGATGTGCTCATAGTTGGCGATGGGACCCGAAACGGGATAGGTTACCTCGGCATCGCAGATCTTGGCCGAGAAAATACGCGACTCGACCGGACAGGACGATTCGAACAGCTTGCATGCTTCGGGAGCCTTGTCCCAGAGCATGTCGGCGAGAAACGTCTCGCCATTCAGCGTGATCTTGAGCATTTTTGTCATAGTAAGGACCTCCTCAATCCGTCGCTCAAGGGGTTCGCTGGCGGATAAAGGAGAAGACAGCTACGGGGTCGCCGAACCCAAACTTCACGACAGGTGTCTGTCGCCCCAGCCCGTACTGTTCTTCGCTAAAGTATCATGCTGCAAACGTTAGCACAATATCGAATTTCATTTTTCTTAGCCATATGCCGACCCTGCGCACCGCCATCACGCGTTTGCGGTATGACGCAGAGCGACCGTTATTCTTATTGATGGATGAAATGCCCCTTGTTTTTGTCGGGGTGCATACTCGTCTTAGAAGTGCATAGAATCTCGTATAGTGCGAGTAAGATAGTGCGCTGTCCGTTTTGTGTTTAGCAAAGATATAGTTTGCATAATCTGGTCTAATCCCTGCTCTATTAAAATAAAGTTGCACGTAAATGACGTAGATATGCTTGAGCTGGGCTTCTTTACGCTGGGCGGGTAAAAGCGACCGTTCACCGTTCAACTATTTCCAAAATGAATAAAATGAGCGATAAAGAGAATATAAACCTTAATAAACTCGCGTATTGCACGGACGCGGGTTATTAATGGGTTGTAGGCCTTTTACAGAAAGGATTCCAGCAATGTCTAAGCCTCTTGGCAAGCCCGATCGTATTGTCGTCGCCCTTGGCGGCAACGCCCTCGGCAACAACCCCGTCGAGCAGATCGAGGCCGTGAGCAACACCGCCCACGCTCTCCTCGGCCTCATCGAGCAGGGTAACGAGATCATCATCACCCACGGCAATGGCCCGCAGGTCGGCATGATCCAGAACGCCTTTGCCGCTGCCCACGACGCCATCGGCACCCCCGAGATGCCGCTGCCCGAGTGCGGCGCAATGTCCCAGGGCTACATTGGCTATCACCTGCAGCAGGGCATCGGTCGCGAGATGCACAAGCGCTATAAGCGTTGGCACGCCGCCACCGTCGTCACCCAGA
>URTB01000259.1 GCA_900550595.1 uncultured Collinsella sp. | reverse complement strand
GGCCCTTGCGGCGTAGTCGCTATTTATTCAGTCCAAGTTTCGGGGCGCAGTTCACTGTCCCCTTTGTGGTGGTCCTGTACAACCAAGATGTGCCAAATGACTCCGTACGCCTAGGTTCGTAGATGCGAACCTAGGCCTCTACCTGCGGTTTAATTCAATATGATTTCGTTGTCGTCACACGCGTCCCAGGGACGCTACAATCGAGGACACGACTATTCCGTCCACCCAAAGGACTGTCCTTGAATCTGAGTAAGCCTAAAATCAACGCGCTTTTGGCACTTGCGCTCTTTACCTTTGTCTTTCTTGCCGCCGAGTTTCGCTTCGACGTCAACGTCGGGCTGCTCGCCAGTGCCGAACGTGTTGTGATTGCGCAGGGCTTCATCCTCGGTGCCAGCGTGATCGGCTTTATCGGATATGCGCCGCTGCTCGGGCTCGCACAGCGCAAAGGCCACTCGCTGGCAGCCGTCAACGCCGCCGCCGTCCCTATCGTCATCGTGGGCCTGACCCAAATTCAGTTCCCTACGGCCCCGCTTGTGCTCGAGATTCTGGGCTGCGTGGGGTTCTTTGGACTCGGCCTGCTTGGTGCCGCAGCGCACCACGCCTTTTCATTGGCATTCCAGGATGACCCCAAACTCGCCACCGGCGCGGGAGCGGCCTATGCTGCGGGCATCCTGATGCAGTTCGCCATCAACCTGCTCGATTGCGGCGGTATCGCAGAGCTCATCGTCCTTGGCACAGCGACGATCGCCATATCCGCCCTCGGCGTCGTTCCCCAAAAGGCTGCCGAGAGCTCCAGCCCCGCCATCAATCCCTTTGTTGAGCCCTCTCATGCCCTCGCCAAACAGGCACGCTGGAGCATCGCGCTCGTCATGATTCTTGCCTGCTTGTTCTCGACCCTCGACAATGTGGTCACACTCTCCAACGCCCACGGCACCATTGCCGTGCAGACCTGGCCGCGCCTCTTTTTGGCGGCGAGCGGCCTTGCCGCCGGTCTTATTTTTGATCTTGCCGAGCGCCGTTACATGGGACTTGTCATGTTCGGCATCGCCGTGCTCTCGACCATTTCCATCCTAGCCGTGGAGGCCGGCGCCGATCCCAACCTGGGCCTTGTCGTCTTTTACCTGAGCTCGGGCTTTTTCGTCACGTTCTTTACCGCCACCTTTACGCAGCTGGCACCGCGCATGCATGCGCCCGCCTTATGGGCCGGCATGGGTCGCGCGGCCAACAACGTATGCGCGTTCACCACATCGGGTATCTCGCTGGCGCTCGTGACCTCGGACAATGTTGCTCTCATCATGATCGGTGCGCTCGTTTTGCTCGTCGCCGCCTGTGCGGCATTCGTGGCAGCCGGCTTGTTCCGCCTGCCCCAAACCGAACAGGAGCGCAAACATCAACAGCTTGCCGAGGAAGCGCTCGCCTCACCGAGTATCGAAGAACAGCGCCAGGCCTTCATCGCCAACCACGCTCTCACCCCGCGCGAAGTCGACGTGCTCATGGCCGTGACCCAGGATGAACGCCCGCTCAAGCAGATCGCCGAGGAGCTCGGCATCTCGATGCGCATGGTACAGCGCCACCTGAGTTCTATCTACCAAAAGACCGACACGCAGACGCGCGCCGGTCTCACCAAGGCCTTCCCCTCCGCCTAAAACAAAAACCACCACAAAGGTACCTGTCCCCTTTGTGGTGGTTTTGGTCGGCTAGCCTTCGAGCTGCGCCACCTTGTAGCGGTAGGCAGCGGCGATAACGTCTTTACAACCCTCGCGGCCCAGCTTGGCGCGGTTGACGACGATGTCCTTGCCACTCGTCATCTTCCACTTTCCGGCACTGTAGCGCTTATAGAACGCCTCGCGCGCCTTCTGCTGCTGCTTGACCAGCTTGGCGCCCTTCTTTTTGTTGAGGCCGCGCTTCTTGCGCACGATCTCGACGCGGTCCTCAAATGGCGCAGTCACCAGCACGGCGATGTGGTTGGGGTTGTTGCGCAGCAGATAATCGGACAGACGGCCTTCGATAATGCAGCTCTCGGTCTCGCCCAGATCCAAAATCACCTGGCTCATCTTTTGAAACAACTTGTCCGAGTACGAACGCGCATCGTAGCGGTCGGGCAGAAACGCCATATTCTCCACGGCCAGGCGCTCGTCGTAGGCAGCCATCTTGTCGAGCGACTCGCCCGCGCGCAGCGACGCACGCACCAGCAGCTCGT
>URTB01000258.1 GCA_900550595.1 uncultured Collinsella sp. | reverse complement strand
CGGCAGACGCCTTGGAGATCGCGGAGCTGTTCTCGACGATGATGGGCCTGCCCGTTATCGAGACCCCCGTTTCGTACTTTAACGATTCGCTGGTCGAGATCATGAAGCAGAACGGTCGTGGCGCCAAGGGCCACATTGGCTTTGCCGTCAACGACATCGATGCGGCCGAGAAGTGGTTTGCCGAGCGCGGGCTCGAGGTTAACGAGGAGTCGCGCGTGCTGCTGCCCGACGGCGGCACCAAGCTCGTGTACTTTAAGCGCGAGTTTGCCGGCTTCGCCGTGCACCTGTGCCGCGAGTAGCGCACAAACTGCTACAGCTAGCGAAAAATGGGGTAGGGCCACATGGCCTTACCCCATTTTTAATGCCGAGAGGGTGACTGACGGGCTGTCGTAAAACGAAGGTGAATGGTTTCCCGCGAAGTGAACGAGTGAAATCGGATCCCCGAAGCATCGACACTTTGGAGGCGCCGTTTCCTGCGGTTTTGTCAGGTATTTCCTGCGGTTTTGGCGCCAAAAAGTGCGGATGCTTCGAGGGTCCAAAATAGGTCGTTCACTTCGCGGAAAACCATTCACCTTCGATTCGTGAGAGACGCCCCTACCGCGGCAGGCGAATCGTAAAGCGGGTGCCGACGCCTTCGACCGAGGTCACGCCGATGACGCCGCCGTGGCTATCGACGATCCACTTGGCGATGGCGAGCCCCAGGCCCGAGCCCTGCGCGCCGGCATCGCGTGCGTTGTCGGCGCGGTAGAACCGTTCAAACGCGTGAGCTGCGGATTCCTGGTTCATACCGATGCCCTCGTCCTCAACACTTATGTCGATCGCACCCGTGCCCGTATCGGGCGTTATGGCAAACGTGACGGTCATTCCCGCGTTCGAATACTTGGCGGCGTTTTGCACGATCACACGCAGAGCCTGCTTCACGAGCGCCACGTCGACGGACGCGTCGCAGCGCGGGTCGCTGACAAGCGCAGCGTCAAAGGCCAGCCGATACGTGTGCTCGGCATCGATCATCTGCGATTCTTCGCATACCCCGCCGACCAGTGCGGCAAGGTTGGTATTTGCGCGCCGCAGGACCGTGCGCCCGGCATCGCCGCGTGCCAAAAACAGCAGCTGCTCCACGAGCTCTTGCATATGCTCGCTTTCGGCCTTGAGAGATGCGATGGACTCTGCCAGCACGTCTGGGTCGTCTTTGCCCCAGCGGTCGAGCATGTTTACGTAGCCCTGGATTACTGCGATGGGCGTGCGCAGCTCGTGGCTCGCATCGTTGACAAAGCGCATCTGCTGCAGCTTGGCCTCTTGCATCTGGCGCAGCAGGCGGTTGAGCGCGACCTCGATACTCGCCAGGTCGGCGTCACCGGTGGTGACACTCGGCGAGTCGACGCTTGCACGCTCGATGGCCTGCTCCAGCGTTTCCATCTTGCCGCCGGAGAGCTGCATACGGCCGAGCTCGTCCACGCGCAAGGCCAGGTCGTTGAGCGGCGCCATGGTACGGCGCACGCGGCGGGCACCGCCGAGCATGTTGAGCACGCTGATGACCTGCCAACCCACAACGAGAAGGTAGAGAGGCCATAGCGTGACGAGGTCCTGTGCGAGGGGGAAAGTCTTGGTGGTGCGCGCAAGCTCGACGGTATAGGTGAGCGTGGTCAGGTCCCAGCCGCGTGCGGGCGTCAGCGACATGCCGTGAACGGTGGCGCCGGGGATCCATCCCGCGGTAAACGCGCCGTCGGGCAGCGTCTGGTTGTATCCATAGACGAGGATCGCCGCCGCAATCACCATCAGCAGCAGATCGAGCCGGACGTAGCTCATCAGGCGGCGCCACATATAACTCCAGTTGATGGCGCGGGCGATGGAGGTGACGCGCTTGGCCTCGGCGTTACGCGCGGCAGACATAGCCCACCCCGCGCACGGTCTGGATGATGCGGGCGCCCCCGGCGTCCTCGATCTTGGCGCGCAGGTGCGCGATGTGCACGTCGACGTTGTTGGTGTCGCCCACATATTCGTAGCCCAGCGCCTCGTGCGCGATGCGCTCGCGCGTGAGTACGGTCTCGGCATGCGCCATAAGCAGGGCGAGAACGTCGAACTCGCGAGCCGTGAGTGCGATGGGCGAGCCGCCGACCGTGACTTCGCGGCGGTCGAGGTCGAGCGCGACCGAGCCCACGAGACCGGAGCCTATCTCGTATGCCGTCTTCTGCTTGAAAAAA
>URTB01000257.1 GCA_900550595.1 uncultured Collinsella sp. | reverse complement strand
CTGCAAACTTCGAGAAAGCCCATATATGGACGTAACGTTCTCAACCTTCCTCGGCCAAATTGTGTCGAACCCAGTCCTTGCCGTCACCGTGATCCTCGCGCTCGGCGCCATCTTCGTCAATGGATGGACCGACGCGCCCAACGCCATCGCGACCTGTGTCACCACGCGCTGCATGCCCGCCCGCGCCGCCATTCTCATGAGCGCCGCATTCAACTTCCTCGGCGTGCTCATCATGACGCACTTTAACGCGAGCGTCGCCAACACCATCTCACATATCGTCGACTTTGGCGGAAACAGCACCATGGCGCTCGCGTGCCTCTGCGCGGCGCTGTTCTCCATCGTCGTCTACGGTGCCACGGCATCGCGTTTTGGCATCCCCACCTCGCAAAGCCACAGCCTTATCGCCGGCCTGACCGGTGCCGCCATCGCCCTCGGCGGCGCGAGCAGCGTCAACGTCCACGAGTGGATGAAGGTCATCTACGGCCTGGCGCTCTCCATCGGCCTGGGTTTTGTCATGGGCTGGGTCCTGTGCAAGCTCGTCTCGATTCTTTTCGCCGCCGCCAACAGACGACGTGCCAATGTCTTCTTTAAATACGCTCAGATCGCGAGCGCTGCGGCCATGAGCTTTATGCACGGCGCGCAGGATGGACAGAAGTTCATCGGCGTGCTCTTTTTAGGCGTGGCCTTCGCCAGCGGGCAGACGAGCGTCGGCGACGCCGGCATCCCCATCTGGATCATGCTGCTGTGCTCGGCCACCATGGGCATCGGCACCAGCGTGGGCGGCGAGCGCATCATCAAGTCCGTCGGCCAGAGCATGGTTAAGCTCGAGAAGTATCAGGGCTTCTCTGCCGACCTCGCGGGCGCCGCGAACCTGCTACTTGCCACCCTTACCGGCATCCCCGTGTCCTCCACGCACATCAAAACCTGCGCCATCATGGGCGTCGGCGCCGTCAAGCGCCTCTCGGCCATCAACTTCGGCGTGGTCAAGGACATGATGTTCACCTGGTTCTTCACCTTCCCCGCCTGCGGACTCATCAGCTTTGTCATGGCCAAGCTGTTCATGATGTTCCTCTAGCCACGCTGAGCGTCCATCCGGACCGCAATACCTCGCCCACCCGTCTTCGCCTCGAAAGGACCCACTCATGGCAAAGAAACCCGATTCGTTCTACTTTGACAACTACGTCGCCTGCGCCGACCTTGCTGTCCAGGCCGCAGAGTTGCTCATCAAGATTTTTGAGAACTTTGATCCCGCGCAGATCCACGGCATGCTCGAAGAGATGCATGCGATTGAGCATGCGGCCGACAAGAAGCACCATGAGCTCGAGGATGCCCTGCTCACTGCCTTTATCACCCCGCTTGAGCGCGAGGATCTGGACCTGATGAGCTGCTCGCTCGACACTGTGCTTGACCGTATCGAGGGCGTCGTGCAGCGCGTCTACTTCACCAACATCCAGAGCATCCACCCCGATGCCATTGTCATCGCCCACAAGGTGACCGACGCCTGCCGCGCCATGAAGGACCTTATGGTCGAGCTGCCCAACTACCGCAAGTCCAAGACCCTGCGCGAGCTCGTCATCCAGATCAACACCATCGAGTCCGAGGCCGACGAGCTCTATATCAACGCCATGCGCAACCTGCACGTCAATGGCAAGGACCCGCTCGAGGTCATCGCCTGGCGTGACGTCTACGCTTTCCTGGAGTACTGCGCCGACTGCTGCGAGAATGTGGCTGATGTCGTGGATTCGATTGTCATGAAGAACAGTTAATTAGCTGTACGTATCCCACCGGCGAAGGGCCGGCCACGGTTTGCTTTTTCACTCCGGCTGCTCTGCAGAGTCGTTCGAAAGTAAACCGTGGCCGGCCCTTCGCCTTACGTACCACCATTGGGAACTTTGGCTGATAGTTATAGCGCAATGGGGGTTTGGCCGAGGGGGCCTTTAGTACCCAATTGAACACTTTGGCATTCGTTGGACGTTTGGCTGAATGTTGCTTTGGGTACCCTTTTGCTTAGTTTTGGGTTGTTTTATTAGCTTTGGAGGCTCGTATGGGGTATTTGGATTTGGCTCGCGCTCGGTATTCTTGTCGTTCTTTTGAGGATCGGGCTGTGGAGCAGGCTGTGGTGGATGCCATTGTTGAGGCTGGGCGTATTGCTCCTTCTGCTTGTAATAATCATCCAACCCGTGTGATGGTGTTGGATACGCC
>URTB01000256.1 GCA_900550595.1 uncultured Collinsella sp. | reverse complement strand
CCGGTGCGCGCCCGCGCCGGATAACCTGCCAAAGCAAACCCGTCTCCAACCGGAAGTTCTAGAACACGAAAGCGAGGACTTTGATGGCACAGTATCAGCTGCCCAACGACTTCTTCTTTGGCGCTGCTATGTCCGGCCCGCAGACTGAGGGTCAGTGGAACCAGGGCGGCAAGCTCGAGAACCTGTGGGACACCTGGTCCATCCAGGATCTGGGTTCGTTCTACAACCGCGTTGGCTCTTACGCCGGCAATGACTTTATGGCCAAGTACCAGGAAGACCTTCGCATTTTGAAGGACTTGGGCCTGGATACCTATCGCACTTCCATCCAGTGGAGCCGTCTGCTCGATGCCGACGGCAACCTCAACGAGGAAGGCGCCGCGTGGTATCACGAGTTGTTCCGCGCCTCTCGCGAAGCCGGCCTGGAGCCGTTTGTCAACTTGTACCACTTTGACATGCCCACCTACCTCTTTAACCGTGGCGGCTGGGAGAGCCGTGAGGTTGTCGAGGCTTACGCACATTACGCCGACGTCGCCTTCCACGAGTTTGGCCAGGAGATTAAGTACTGGTTCACCTTTAACGAGCCCATCGTCGAGCCCGAGCAGCGCTATCAGGAGGGCGTGTGGTTCCCGCAGCTCCACGACTTCAACCGCGCCCGCACCGTGCAGTATCACATCTCGCTGGCGCACGCGCTGGCCGTAGCCAACTATCGTCGCGCCTATGACGAGGGCGCTATTCGCGCCGATGCCAAGATCGGCATGATCAATTGCTTTACCCCGGTCTACACCAAGGAGAACCCCAGCGAGGCGGACCTCGAGGCCGTGCGCATGACCAGCGGCATCAACAACCGCTGGTGGCTCGACCTCATCACCAAGGGCGAGCTTCCTGCCGACGTGCTCGACAGCCTGGCCGAGGGCGGCGTTAAGCTCCCGTTCCGCGCCGGCGACCAAGAGATCCTCAAGCAGGGTGTTGTCGACTGGCTCGGCTGCAACTACTACCACCCCACGCGTGTTCAGGCGCCGGCGAGCAAGGTCGACCAGTACGGCCTGCCGCACTTTGCCGACGAGTACGTATGGCCCGACGCCGTTATGAACGAGAGCCGCGGCTGGGAGATCTACCCGCAGGGCCTCTACGACTTTGGCATGGACTGCGCTAAGAACTACCCCGATCTTGAGTGGTTCGTTTCCGAGAACGGCATCGGCATCATGGACGAATACAAGAACCGTGACGCCGAAGGAACCATCCAGGATGACTACCGCGTCGACTTTGTACGTCAGCACCTGGAGTGGGTGGCCAAGGCCATCGACGAGGGCGCCAAGTGCCGGGGCTATCACTACTGGGCCGTCATCGATAACTGGTCTTGGGCTAATGCCTTTAAGAATCGTTACGGCTTTGTCGAGGTCGATCTCATGGACGGCTACAAGCGCCGCCTTAAGAAGTCGGCGGCCTGGCTCAAACAGGTCGCCACGACCCACGTGGTTGATTAGCGACCGGGCGAACGCCCAGACCGCGCGCCGCCGCGCGCAACACATGGCACATCTGGTGGCAGAGGGCGACAGACCACCGTGCGCATAGGAAAAGGCCGGATTTGAAAGTTAGGAGCAATCATGGCCAGTGACAACGGAAAGAGCTTCCTCGACAAGTTTGCCGAGGTCTCTGCGAAGGTGGGAAACCAGGTTCACCTGCGTTCCCTGCGTGACGCCTTCGCGACCATCACGCCGCTCTATATCCTTGCGGGTATCGCGGTTCTTATTAACAACGTCGTGTTCCCTCTGTTCCCGCTCGATGCGGCGGGCCTTGCCAACCTTCAGACGTGGGGCTCGGCAATTACGCTGGGCACCCTCAACGTCTCTGCCATTATCTTGGCCGGATTGATTGGCTACAGCCTCGCCAAGAACAAGCGTTTCGATAACCCGCTCGCTTGCGTGGTCGTCGCCATCTCTGCCTTCGTCATCATGATGCCGCAGCAGATCACCGCCTCGCTTGCCGCCACGAGCCCACTGCTCACCGACAAGATCACCTCCGCCGAGGTCACGGGCGCCCTTTCGACTGCCAACACCGGCACCAACGGTCTGTTCTCGGCTATTATCATCGCCCTGCTTTCCGTCTCGCTCTTCATCAAGATTTCTGGCGTCGAGAAGCTCAAGGTTAAGCTGGGCGAGGGCGTGCCTCCCGCGGTCTCCAACTCCTTCAACGTCATGATTCCGATGC
>URTB01000255.1 GCA_900550595.1 uncultured Collinsella sp. | reverse complement strand
GTGCCGTACGGGGTGACGAAGGAGAAGGAGTCGGAGCCGATCGTCATGACGACGCCGCGCTTCTTAGCCTCGCGCAGGCAGTCGTAGTTGCGCTGCAGCTCCTTCTCGACCAGGGTGCCCTCGTACTTGTCGTGCAGCTCGGGGACGTAGACGGGCGGATAGGTGGCGTACCAGGTGGGCAGGAAGGCGATCGTCGGGGTGAAGAAGGTACCCTGCTCGGCCATGAGGTCCATGGTGCGCTCATCAACATCGAAGCCGTGAATCAGCTGCTCGCAGCCAAAGCGGACGGAATCATAGGCGGCGGCGTGGTTGTTGTAGCAGTGGCTCCACACGGGAATGCCGACCATCTTTGCCTCTTCGACCACGGCCTGGATCTCCTCGGAGCAATAGTGCTGGTCGCGACCGGAATCCCAGCGCCAGATGCCGCCACCGGTGGCCCAGATCTTGATGGCATCGGGGTTCTCGCGCAGGCGACGACGGACGGCCTTGCGCAGATCCCAAGGACCGTCGACCTGGTCGCCCCAGGGGTGGGATTCCTTGTTGAGCTCCTGGGTGCAGTGGTGGGAGTCGCCGTGACCGGCAACACGGCAGAAGCCGAGGCCGGTGGCCAGAACGCGCGGGCCCTTAAAGACGCCCTTGTCGATGCAGTCGCGGATCTGGATACCAAAGCGGCCGATCTCGCAGACGGTGGTAAGACCGTGGGTGAGGCAGTCGTAGGCCTGCTTGACGGCAACAGCCTGCTTCTCGAGGAGCGGCTGCATGACCCAATCGGTGTCATCGTCGGTCAGATTGCCCGAGAAGTGCAGGTGGGTGTCGATCAGGCCGGGAAGGACGGTCTTGCCGGCGGCGTCGATAACCTCAACACCCTCGGGAAGGTCCTGCATAGCACCGGCGTACTCGATCTTGCCGTTGTCGTCGACGAGAACGAGGGAGTTCTCGACCGGCTCGGCACCGGTACCGTCGATGAGCTTACCGCCAACGATTGCATACTTAGTGGACATGGTTCCTCCTTATGGATCCATATAGTGGGCGAGGCCGTGTTGGGTTAAGGCCTCACAAAGCTACCCAAGTGGTGCCGGGTTCGGTGCGCGGAAGAGAGGGGTCCGCGCACCCGATCCGCCCCGGCTAGGCGTTATTTTTTGCGGGAATTGGTGAAGGCCATGAGGGCCAGGCCAACGGCCAGCCAACCGATCACGATGCTCCACTCCACCATGTTGAGGGAGGCGGGAGAGAACGGAATCACGAGCAGGCCGATGATGACGGCGCAGGCAGCGACAGCGAGGCTGATGCCAAACTTGCCGCCGGGCACCTCGTAGGGACGAGGCAGGTCGGGCTCGGTGAAGCGCATGCGCAGGCAAGCGAGGGCGACCATGCCGCAGGAGAAGATGAAGGCGAGAGCCGACACGTTGGTCAGAGGGATGAGCATGTTCTTGCCCAGGAACGGACCGATGACGGTGATGACGCCCAGAACGGCGCAGGCAAGCTTGGGAGCGCCAGACTTGGGGTCGACCTCGGCGAACTTCTCGGGCAGCTGGCCTTTACGGCCCATGGCGAGCATGATGCGGCTCGTGGCGCCGTAGAAGGAGTTCATCGGGCCCATGGGTCCAAGCGTGGCGATGACGAGCATGGCCAGGTACAGGAGCATGTTGATGCCCTTGAGGCAGGCAAGCGCGGGAACCGGGCTCTTAACAAACTCATGCCAGTCGAGGATGGTGCCGAACGAGTAGATGCAGACCATGTAGAAGCCGCCGGCGGCCAGCAGGGCCAGGGAGATGATCTTGCCGAACTTGTTCCAGTTGAGGCCCTCGGCTGCTTCCTCAGCCTGCTGAGGAATGGTATCGAAGCCGGCGTAGAAGAACGGGGTCAAAACCAGGACCGACACGATGCCGGCGAACAGGCTGGTGCCCTCGGTAGCGGGCTTGCCGCCGCCAGCACCGGTGACCTGAGAGAACACGGGCATGGCGTGTTCCGGCGAACCGGTGAACAGCGAGACACCCATGGCGAGCAGCATGCCGCAGAGCAGAGCCTTGGTCAGGAAGGCCTGGAGCTTGGCGGCCGAGCTGGCACCGCGGAAGTTGAGGAAGATGACGTAGACTGCAAAGCCGAGCGCAATCAGCGTCGGGAACAGGTAAACATCGGCGCCCATGATGGTGTAGAGCTTGACGGCGCGCAGCCACTCAAGGCCGGGCAGGCTGCCGAACATCTCGGA
>URTB01000254.1 GCA_900550595.1 uncultured Collinsella sp. | reverse complement strand
ATTTCCCGATGTCCAAGAAATGGGAGGCAGTTCACTGTCCCCTTTGTGGTGGTTTGAGCATTAAAAGCGATATATCGCTACTTGGAAAGCTCGTCGGCGAGAACCTCGATCTGGGCGCGCGAGGCGTCGTTGAGCGAACCCAGGACGGTCACCTTGTTCTGCGCCAGAGTGATGTCCTTCATGCCCTCGAGCTCCTTGGTCATAACCTTGGCAGCGGTGGGCGCCCAGGAGCCAGCCTCAACGAGTGCCACCGTACGGTTCTGATAGGCGTGCTCGGCAAGCGTGTGGATGAAGGTGCTCATGAACGGGAAGATCTCGCCCTGATAGGTGATAGAGGCGAGCACCAGGCGGTCATAGCGGAACGCATCCTCAACGGCCTCGGCCATGTCGTCGCGAGCCAGGTCAAAGACAGAGACCTTCTGGCCGCGAGCCTCAAGCGCAGAAGCGAGCTCCTCAACGGCAGCCTTCAGATGGCCATACACGCTCGCAAATGCAATCGTGATGCCCTCGTCCTCGGGCTGATAGCTCGACCAGGTGTTATAGGTATCGAGGTAATAGCCCAGGTTCTCGGTCAGCACGGGGCCGTGGAGCGGGCAGATGATCTGGATATCCAGATCGGCGGCCTTCTTGAGCACAGCCTGCACGAACTTGCCGAACTTACCGACGATGCCAAAGTAGTAGCGGCGAGCCTCGCAAGCCCAACCCTCGGGATCCTCGATGTCGTTGGCGCCAAACTTGCCAAAGCCGTCGGCGCTAAAGAGCACCTTGTCGGTAGCCTCATAGGAGAAGAGCACCTCGGGCCAGTGCACGTTGGGGGCGCCGACAAACGTTAGGCTGTGGCCACCCAGGTCGAGCACGTCGCCCTCTTTGACGACCATCTTGCGCTCGGGGAAGTCGGTGCCAAAGTAGTTGACCATCATGCGGAAAGCGCCCATGCTGGCCACAATCTGTGCCTGGGGATAGCGCTCCATAAAGGCAGCGATGCCGGCGGAGTGATCGGGCTCCATATGATGGACAACCAGGTAGTCGGGCGTACGTCCATCGAGCACGGCCTCGAGGTTGCCGAGCCACTCGTCAACAAAACCGCCGTCGACTGAATCGGCGACAGCGATCTTTTCGCCCAAGATAACATAGCTGTTGTATGCCATGCCGTTCTCGGACACGTCGTACTGGCCCTCGAACAGGTCAATGTCGTGATCGTCGACACCGATGTAGCGGATATCCTTGGTGATCTCCATCAGGCAAAGCCTCCTAGATAGACAAAAGAACCCGTCTATCATAACACTCGCCTTCATAGCCACGGCTATCCGTCAGCATCCTTACCGATTGTTATTGAGGCGGAATATACCGCCGTTGACCTGCACAAACTATGCGCGCGGTATCGCCGTGCTATGTCGAATAATGAGCTGGCCGGGAATACGAATGGCAACGGTTTTGCCCGCCGTACCCGCCTCGGGAACCGCATGCTCGAATACCTCGCGTCCACGCTGATGTAAATCGAATCGCACGGTCGTGAGCTCGTTGTGTGCCACAAAATCATCGAGCGAATCGTCGACGCCCACCACGCTCACGTCCTCGGGCACGCGCAGGCCGCTATCACGCAGCGCGGCAATCGCGCCATTTGCCATCTGATCGTTTGCCGCATAAATCGCCGTCATGGTGCGGTCGTGTTCGGCCAGATACCTACCGGCCTCGTAACCGCTGTTGGCAGACCAGTCTCCCTCGAGCGGCTCTGCCGGCTCGATGTGTTTACGCTCGAGTGCATCCTGCCAACCGGCGCGACGAAATTGTTCGTCAACCGAGAACGACGGGCCGCCAATATAGCGAATTTGCTCGTGCCCCAGCTCAAAAAGGTGATCCATAAGCAATAGCGAGCAGCCGTAATGGTCGGAATCGACCGTGGTCACCCGCGGGTGCGCATACATGGTAACGATGACCGTGCCAATGCCCGGCAGTGGATCAAACGTCTCAAAATCGGGCGCCATGCGGCTCATGCCGATGATGATGCCGTCCACCGGCAATGCGGCCATACGACGCGTGGCCTCGGCAAGCGAGAATTCCTCGGTCTTAGACATCTCGACCAGCGTGATGGCGCAATTATGCTCGCGAGCAGCGCTGGCGATGCCGTCGATCATTGAGAGGTTGCCAAACTTGGTGACATCGTTGATGCATAGGCCTACCGAATGGTAACGGCCGTCGCGCAGCGAGCGACCGGCATAACTCGGACGAAAGC
>URTB01000253.1 GCA_900550595.1 uncultured Collinsella sp. | reverse complement strand
AAGGCCGAGCGCATTAAGCAGGCGATTGAGCTGACCGGATACGTGCGGTCCAGCCAGGCTCGCGCGCTGCGCACCGGCTCCACCAAGCTCATCGGCGTCATCGTGCCCAAGATCAATTCGGAATCCGTGAGCCGCATTACCGCCGGTATTGGCCAGGAGCTTGGTCGCCGCGGGTACCAGATGTTGCTTGCCAATACCGACAACGTCCCCGATCGCGAGCTCGAATACCTCGACCTGTTCCAGAACCACCCGGTTGATGGCATCGTGCTGGTGGCGACCATGATCACCGACGAGCACCGTCGCGCGATTGGGTCTTGTCGCGTACCCCTTGTGGTCATTGGTCAAAACGTCGAGGGCACGGCCTGTGTCTATCACGACGATTACGAGGCCGCTTTAGAGCTGGGTCAGGCACTCGCGAAACGTGTTGAGGGCAAAATCGCCTACATCGGTGTTACCGAAGAGGACCGTTCGGCCGGTTACGACCGTCGTCGGGGCTTTGAGGCAGGCCTGCGCGCCGCGGGTAGCTCGCTCGATGCCGCCTTGATTCGCCAGGGGTCCTTTACGCTCGACTCGGGCTATCGCGCTGCGCGCGAGCTGCTTGCCGATGCCCCCGATGTTTCGTTTATCGCGTGCGCGACCGACACTATGGCGGCCGGCGCCCTGCGCGCTCTTGACGAGGCGCGTGGTATGGGCGAGGGCGTGCGTCGCGTGAGCGGTTTTGGCGACAACGCATTTTTGCGCGCGCTGACGGGCGGCATTCCCACCGTGCATTACGGCTACCTGACCAGCGGTGTCGAGGCGACCAATATGTTGCTCAACACGCTCGATGGCGTGGAGGGGGAGAGCGGTCTAAAGACGCTCAAGCTCGGCCATCAGCTTATGAATGTCTAGGCCTTGGGCGTGTCTGTCTGTCTTTGAATCCCCGTTTTTGTCCCGTAACTACCATTCGCCGGCATATTCCTACCGTTCATCCCTTTGTGAAAACGATTACAGCTATATGAAACTGAAAACGATTACAGTGTAAGTGTCAAAGATGGCCGGGTGCAAATGTGCCCGTTGAAGGAAAGGGAAGTCATGGACTACCGCAAATCAGCCCAAGAGGTGCTCGACAACATCGGCGGTGCCGACAACGTTGTTTCGGCCGCGCACTGCGCCACGCGTCTGCGCTTGGTAATCGCCGATAACGCCAAGGTCAACAAGGAGGCCATCGAGGACATCGACGGCGCCAAGGGCGTCTTTGAGGCCCAGGGCCAGCTTCAGATTATTTTTGGCACCGGCACCGTCAACAAGGTCTACGACGAGTTCATCGCGCTTAGTGGCGTCGAGGCTGCCACCAAGGCCGAGGTCAAGGAGGCCGCGGCTCAGCAGCAGAACATCTTTATGCGCGCCATTAAGGTGCTCGGCGATATCTTCGTCCCCATTATTCCCGCCATCGTGGCCTCGGGCCTGCTGCTGGGAATCATGAGCGCCCTCAACTTTATGGCCTCCAACGGCTTTATCGCGCTCGATACCAATAACTTTATCTACAAGATCGCCGACCTGGTCTCGGGCACGTCCTTTGGCTTCCTGCAGATCCTGATCGGCTACTCCGCCGCTAAGGCCTTTGGCGCCAACCCGTATCTGGGCGCCGTCGTCGGCGGTGCGTTCATTAACTCTTCGCTGCAGAGCGCCTACACGGTTGCCTCCGAGGGCGTGCAGACCATGGTCACCGTCATCCCCGGCGTGTACAGCCTTGAGTGGGTCGGCTATCAGGGCCATGTGATTCCCATCGTCATCGCCTGTGCGATCCTCGCCTTCTTGGAGAAGCGTCTCCACAAGGTTGTCCCCGAGATGTTCGACCTCTTTGTGACCCCGCTCGTCTCGGTGTTTGTGACCGTGCTCGTGACCCTCGTTGCCGTCGGCCCCATCTTTGTCTGGGCCGAGAACGCCATCCTCGGTCTGATCCAGGCCCTGCTCACCCTGCCCTTCGGTATCGGTTCGTTTATCGTCGGCCTGTTCTATGCCCCCACGGTCGTCACGGGTATCCACCAGATGTACACCGCCATCGACCTGGGCCAGCTCGCCCAGTACGGCGTGACCTATTGGCTGCCCATCGCCAGTGCCGCCAACATCGCCCAGGGTGGTGCCGCGCTTGCCGTTGCCTTTAAGACCCGCGATGCCAAGATCAAGGGTCTGGCGCTTCCTTCGGCTCTGTCCGCCTTCATGGGCATTACTGAGCCTGCCATCTTTGGTGTGAACCTGCGCTTCTTTAAGCCCTTCATCGCCGGCTGCATCGGCGG
>URTB01000252.1 GCA_900550595.1 uncultured Collinsella sp. | reverse complement strand
CCATCTTTGTGACCCACTCCACGCTCGACCCCGGCGCCGCTACCGCGGTCTCGATTGCCGCGCTGGTCGCCAACATCGCCGCGATCATCTACATCGCCTACCGCGCCAAGAAGCTCGGCCGCAACCCCTACAAGCAGGATGTCTTTGAGGGCACCAGCGATTGGGAGAAGGCCACCGCTCGCCGCGCCAAGGTTGATTACGCACACGCCGAGTAACGCGTTTATTCCGTCCACATTTGGATGTAGGCAAACTTAGCCGACGCCGCAATCGTGCGTCATGCGCAGCCCCGGAAAGCGATTCGCCCGCTTTCCGGGGCATTTTGTTGTTGCGCGCATTCACGCACATATGCAAAACCTCTCTCACAGATAAAATCAGATTTCCAACCGCCCGACAGCTCTATATGACCCCAATTTTGGGTACATTGTTGTCCCGATATTGAGCTTGGGGGATATATGAAAGATGAGACGATGGGCCAAGAGGACGCGGCCCAGGATGCAGAAGCGTGTGCCGAGGCCCTGGAGAGCCTAGACCAGATCGCGCTGGCCGAGATTGCGTTTGACGATTCGAGCGTTGATGTGCAGGATGAGCCGGAAATCGAGGCGCAGCCCGATGATCGGGATGCAAAAGCCGATGGCGCCGCGCCCACCGAAGACGAGACGGAACGCGAGGAATCCGAATGCGAGGCCGACGACCAGCCCGAATCCGACACGAGCGAGGAAACCATCTTGCTCGACAGCTTACCGGCCGAAGATTCGCTGACCCGCAAGCTTCCCGGCCTGGGCTCCGCGCCTGCCGTGGACGAGACCATCGCCATGGGCGATATTCCCCTGCCGTCCGTTCCCTCGGCACATGAGGCCGAGGCCCGTCACCGCAAGATGTCGCCCAAGCGACGCAACCTGATGGTCGCCGGCGTTGTGGCCGTCGCGCTCGTCGCCGGCGGCGCAGGCTATGCTGCCTGGAACGGATATCAGCAAGAGCAGGCTACCGCTGTCGCCGCCAGTGCGCACACGATGATGTCGGTGCAAATTGGCGTGCATGCCGCGGGGCTCGACTGCTCCACCGGCTCAAAGATCCCCGTGCAGGTGAGTGGCCAGGACTCCGACGGCTCTTCTGTGAGCGAAACGCTCTACGTTGACGAGCACGGTCGCGGCATCAAGCTGCTGCCCGGCGATTACACGTTCTCCATCGCCGCCTCCCCCATCGCGGCGGACGGCACCATCTACACCGTCCCGACCACCAAGGCCCAAGTTACGGTCAAGAGCGATGGGCAGGATTTGAGTTCCCAGGCCACCTTTAAGCTCAAGGTGCCTTCGGCCGACACGGTGACTGACGACCAGATCGATGCCGCCGCCAAGTATGCCGAAGAAGGCGGCGCGAGCTCTGCCGCCGCGGCAAAGATACTCCAGCAGGCGGCAATTACGCGCCGCGATGCCGCCGCCAACGCCGTAAGCGCAAGCGAGGCACAGTCCGCCCGCGACGCCGATGCTCGACATAAGGCAACGGACCTGTATCAGCTCGATATCCCCGTCGAGTGGTACGGTAAGGTTGCTACCTGGCAAAACGGCAGCACGCTGTGTATCTATCTGGGCGATGACGCCAATACGCCAATCGTGACGCTTGTCGCCGTGCGCGACGGCGAGACCTTTACGCCCGACGATGGCGATACGGTTTTGGGCACGGTCAGCCTAGGCAACGGCTACACCGTCTACGCCAGCGGCCCTGTCTATCCGTACGTGATTCCTCAAACCATCAACGGGCGCACGCAGGACCCCGTGTCGACCTACCCCATGGATACGGCGATTGAGCTTGTCGAACTCACGACCGGCAACCGCTACACCTATAGCCAGATTAAGAACGACCTGGTCGGTAAAGACGGCAACGCAGACGCCGCGACCAAACTCGAGACCGACTACCTCGCCCAGATTCTCCTGCCGAGCATCAAAGCCCAGGACTAGCCGGCCCGAAGACAGCCGCCCAACATCCACATCCCTAACGCAGTTGCGGTGAAATAGGGATTGTTTTTGCTGGTCAAACTGCAAAACAGTCCCTATTTCACCGCAACTTAATTGGTGGCCTTTTGGGTGGCACTCAGCGCCACGGGTCGGCTTCGAACATTGGCTCGCGCTCGGGGCGGCGATCACTGTAGGGATCGTAGCCGTCGTCGTCCTCGTTCTCGGCACGGATATAGGGGTCGCGCGGCTTGGGCGCCGGTTTGGACGTGGGCTTGAGCGCCGGCGCGCTTGTCTTGATCTCGTCTTTCATCTGCATAGCTCCTCGCATCGCA
>URTB01000251.1 GCA_900550595.1 uncultured Collinsella sp. | reverse complement strand
GTCGACTCCCGCGGCCTGCACGTGATCTTTAACATCACGGGCAACTCTACGATCGACGACCTGCACCTGCTCGAGGACGGCACCGCCATCATCAAGGGCGCCCAGGGTGCCTCGGGCGTGTCGACGTACTCGACCTTCCTCGCCGGTGCCATCCTGGTTATGGTCGCGCTCGTGATTGTACTCAACCTGGTTCGCAGCCGTACCGGCCGTGCCATTATGGCCGTGCGCGATAACAAGATTGCAGCCGAGTCCGTAGGCATCTCCGTCACCGAGTACCGCATGATCGCCTTCGTGGTTTCCGCTGCCCTCGCCGGTGCTGCCGGAGCTCTCTTCGGCGGTAACTTCTCGCAGCTCTCCGCCACCAAGTTCGACTTCAACACGTCCATCCTCATCCTGGTGTTCGTGGTCCTAGGTGGTCTGGGCAATATGCGCGGCTCCGTCATCGCCGCGGCGTTGCTCACGGTGCTTCCCGAGCTGCTCCGTCAGTTCTCGGACTACCGCATGCTCATCTACGCCATCGTGCTGATCCTGGTCATGATCTTTACCAACAACCCGCAGCTCAAGGCGTTCTTCGCACGCATTAAGGACCGCCTTGCTTCCAAGAAGGAGGTGGCAGCCGATGCCCAGTAAGTTTGAGTTCAACAAGGGCAAGATGGTCCCGTATCCTTCTGGCGCCATCGTTCCCGACCGCGACCTGGGTCAGCGCCCGGCGCTCGAGTGCATCCACCTGGGCATTGAGTTCGGTGGTCTTAAGGCAGTCGACGACTTTAGCCTGACTATCGGCAAGACCGAGATCGCCGGTCTCATCGGTCCCAACGGCGCTGGCAAGACCACGGTCTTCAACCTGCTCACCAAGGTGTACCAGCCTACGCACGGCACCATCCTGCTCGACGGTGAGGACACTTCGGGCAAGTCGGTCTACCAGGTCAACCGCATGGGTATTGCCCGTACGTTCCAGAACATCCGTCTGTTCAACACCATGACGGTGGAGGACAACGTCAAGGTCGGCCTGCACAACCAGGAGCGCTACTCCGGTTTTGGGGGCGTGCTGCGCCTGCCTACGTATTGGAAGCACGAGAAGGCCGCCCACGAGCGCGCCATGGAGCTGCTGTCCATTTTTGACATGGAGCACCTGGCAAATGAACAGGCCGGCTCGCTTCCTTACGGCGCTCAGCGTCGTCTGGAAATCGTCCGCGCGCTTGCCACCAACCCCAAGCTACTGCTGCTCGACGAGCCTGCCGCCGGCATGAACCCGTCCGAGACCGCGGAGCTCATGGCGAACATCGTCAAGATTCGCGACACCTTCGGCATCGCCATCATGCTTATCGAGCATGATATGTCGCTCGTTATGAACATCTGCGAGGGCATCTGCGTGCTCAACTTTGGTAAGGTCATCGCCAAGGGTACGGCCGAGGAGATCCAGAACAACGACGCTGTTATCGAGGCATATCTGGGCAAGCAGGATAAGGGGGAGAACTAAATGGCAGAGCCGATGCTTTCCGTCTACAACATCAACGTCTGGTACGGCGCCATCCACGCCATTAAGGACATCTCCTTTAACGTCAACGAGGGTGAGATCGTGGCCCTGATTGGCGCCAACGGTGCCGGCAAGTCCACGACGCTCAAGACCGTCTCGGGCCTGCTGCGCTCTAAGACCGGCTCCATCAAGTTTATGGGCGAGGACATTACCCATACGCCCGCCGACAAGCTGGTTGGTAAGGGCCTGGCTCAGGTGCCCGAGGGTCGTCGTGCCTTTTTGCAGATGACGGTCGAGGAGAACCTGGAAATGGGTGCCTATACGCAGCCCAAGTCAACGGTGGCTCCGGGCCTCGAGCGCGTCTACGAGCAGTTCCCGCGCCTGAAGGAGCGTCGTCGCCAGGTCGCCGGTACCCTTTCGGGCGGCGAGCAGCAGATGCTCGTTATGGGCCGCGCCCTTATGAGTAACCCTAAGCTGCTCATGCTCGACGAACCCTCCATGGGTCTGGCGCCGATTCTGATCGAACAGATCTTCCAAATTGTCGAGGACCTGCACAAGGCCGGCACCACGGTGCTCCTGGTCGAGCAAAACGCACAGATGGCTCTTTCCATCGCCACACGCGGCTACGTGCTCGAGACCGGCAAGATCACCATGACCGGCACCGGCCAAGAGCTGCTGCACGACGATAACGTGCGTAAAGCCTACCTGGGCGGTTAGATGGTTACGGCGTTTTGCCAAACGCCGTAACCAGCCGACGCTGCAAGCCCGCCAGAGCGGCAATCTGCCTTTCAACTTCGGCGGCATGACCAGAAGGTCAAT
>URTB01000250.1 GCA_900550595.1 uncultured Collinsella sp. | reverse complement strand
GAAGCGGCGTCCCTGTATCGAGAGAGCGCCTGCCAGGCCATTATCGGCTTTGGCGGTGGCTCGGCCATGGACTGTGCCAAGGGCGTGGGAGCACGCATCGCGCAGCCAAACAAGCCCATCAACAAGATGCGCGGGCTGCTGCGGATTCATCGTCGCCTGCCGCTGCTCATCGCCGTTCCCACCACGGCAGGCACGGGAAGCGAGGTTACGCTTGCGGCGGTAATTACCGATGATGAGACGCACTACAAGTACCCCATTAACGACTTTGTGCTTATCCCGCGCCTTGCGGTGCACGACCCCGAGTTTACGCGCGGCCTGCCCGCCTCCATTACGGGGCAGACGGGCATGGACGCCCTGACGTATGCCGTTGAGGCCTTTATCGGGCGAAGCACCACGCCCTATACGCGTAAGATGGCGCGACAGGCGGTGCAGCTTATCCACGACAATTTGCTCGAGGCCTATGAGCATGGTGACGACATGTGCGCTCGTCGCAATATGCTTTTGGCGGCGTATAAGGCGGGCGTTGCGTTTACCCGCTCCTATGTCGGATATGTGCATGCCATCGCGCACAGTTTGGGCGGCCGATACGGAATTCCGCACGGTTTGGCCAACGCGATCATCCTGCCGCACATGCTTCGCGCTTATGGTGACGCCGCCGCCCCCAAGCTTGCCGATCTTGCTCACATGGCGGGCATTGCGCCGGCTACCGCGCAGGATAGTCTTGCGGCCGAGGCCTTTATCGATTGGGTCGACCGCATGAACGAGGCCCTGGGAATCCCCAAATATGTCTCGGGTATTCGCCGCTCCGATATTCCGCAAATCGCGGCCCATGCCGATGCCGAGGCCAATCCGCTATACCCCGTTCCGCTTCTAATGGACCGCTTGGAGCTCGAGCATATGTACGAAGTCGTTGCGGGTGGTATGTTTGAGGACGAGAATTAGGAGGGTCCATGAACACCGAGGAAATTGCGCGCATCGTCGGCGATCAGCGCACTTACTTTAAAACGCACGCTACGTTTGATGTTGATGCCCGACGTCGCGCGCTCGTGAGTTTACGCGATGCGGTACGGGCGCACGAGGCCGATATTGCCCATGCACTCAAGACCGATTTGGGAAAGTCGCATGACGAGGCATATATGTGCGAGATCGGCACGTCGCTTTCCGAGATTCGTCATCAGATCGCTCACGTGGCTCGATGGAGTCGTCCGCGCCTGCGTCCGTGTGACCTTGCCAACGCCGTGAGTGTGTGCAAAACGCAAGCCGTGCCCTATGGCGTCACGCTCATCATGGCTCCGTGGAACTACCCGTTTTTGCTAACACTCGAGCCGCTCGCCGGCGCCCTTGCCGCGGGCAATACCGTGGTCATCAAGCCGAGTGCCTATGCTCCGGCATCGAGCGCGGTGCTCAAGCAAATCTGTGAAGAGGCATTTGATCCGTGCCTGGTGACGGTTGTCGAGGGCGGGCGCGCCGAAAACGAAGCGCTGCTCGATGAGTGCTGGGACAAGATCTTCTTTACCGGTAGCGTTTCGGTCGGCAAGCTCGTTATGGAGCGCGCGAGTAAAAACCTCACGCCCGTGACGCTTGAGCTGGGCGGCAAGAGCCCCTGCATCGTGGATGCGACGGCAAACTTGAAGGTCGCGGCACGGCGTATCGCCTTTGGCAAATGGCTCAACGTGGGGCAGACCTGCGTGGCGCCCGACTACCTGCTGGTCGATACGCGCGTGCACGACGAGCTGCTGGGCCTCATCAAGGAAGAGGTCCGCCGTATGTTTGGCGAGCATCCGCTCGATAACGAGGATTACGGGCATATCGTCAATGCTAAGCATTTTGCGCGCGTGCGTGGGCTGATCGATCCCGATAAGGTTGTGCTTGGAGGCACGGCGCGCGAGTCATCGCTCAAGATTGAGCCGACGATTTTGGACGGCGTGACCCCCGATGACGCCGTGATGCAGGAGGAGATTTTCGGCCCCATCTTGCCGGTGCTGACGTTTGAGAGCCTAGACGAGGCCGAGACGTTTATTACGGATCGTCCGACGCCGCTGGCTCTGTATATCTTTAGCCAGGATCGCGCAGTTCAGCAGCGCTTTGTGCGTTACGTGCCCTTTGGCGGCGGCTGCGTCAACGACACGATTATGCACTTGGCTACGAGCCATATGGGCTTTGGTGGCATGGGTGCGAGCGGTATGGGGCAGTACCATGGACGCGAGAGCTTCGATACGTTTAGCCACAAGAAGAGCATCGTGAACAAGGCAACGTGGCTGGACGTGCCGTTTCGGTATGCGCCCTACGCAAGCTGGAAGCACAA
>URTB01000249.1 GCA_900550595.1 uncultured Collinsella sp. | reverse complement strand
AGGACGAGATCGACGGCATCCAGATCATCGAGCGCGGCGAAGGCCCCGACGGTGACGAGGATGAGAAGATCGACCTGGTCGCCGGTACGTCTGCCGAGCACATTGCTGCCGGCACGACGGCCGAGGAGGAGGACGCCCGCCTGGAGGCTCAGATTGCCGCGGATGCCGCTGACGAGAACCTCATGCTCGAGGAGCAGGACGAGGACGACTCCGACGTGGACGACCATGCATCCAAGCACAAGAAGACGATGATTGCCGCCTTTGTGGTCGCTATCGTGATCGCTGCTGTGGTCGGTTTCTTTATCGGCAACGGTGGTTTTGGCGGCAAGGGAGTTGGCTCGGCGACCCTCACCGAGGACCAGCTCGATTCGACCGTGGCAAGCTACAGCTACAACGGCAAGAAGAGCGACATCACCGCGCGCGAGGCCATTGAGAGCCAGTACAGCCTCGACACCGTCAAGGATGGCGATGGCAACTACACCGCTCCCTCTGCCGATGTCATTCTGTCCTACGTGCGCAACAAGATTCTGCTCGATGCTGCCGAGGACGAGGACATCACCGTCTCTTCCAAGGAGATGAAGAAGTACGCCGAGGATTCCATCGGCACCTCCGACTACAAGACCATGGCCACGCAGTACGGCGTGTCCAAGGACCAGGCCAAGCAGATCGTCCGTCAGTCCGCGACGCTGCAGAAGCTCTACAAGAAGAAGGTCGGCGACAGCTCCGCAAGCATGCCGACCGCCCCGACCGAGCCTGCTGACGGCAACGAGGAGACCGCGAGCAAGGACTACGCCGATTACATCATCAAACTTGCAGGCGACGAGTGGGATAGCGAAAAGGGCACCTGGAAGGACGCCGATAGCACCTACGCTAAGGCCTTCGCTGACGATGCCTTTACGGCCGATAGCGCTACCTATAAGCAGGCCATGACCGCCTATTACACCGCCTATCAGCAGTATTCCTCGCAGGCTTCGAGCGCCAGCTCCAAGTGGACCGAGTACGCCAACGGCCTCTACGCCAAGGCCAACATCAGCATCTACGGCCTGTTTGCGTAAGGGCTGCCCGAGCCACCGAGTGCGTAGCCAAAAATCTGATATGCCCGCTAGAACGGACATCGTTCTAGCGGGCTTTTTGCACTGTGAGGAGGGCGATGAGAGGGGGTGGTTGTATGCAAATTTTGGGACACTTTATTCATATAAAGTGAAAACGATTTCGGCTAAACTGGTAGTAACAATGTGGTACCACTGTTCATCTGGTAGTAACCAATTTTGAGACGAAATCGAATGGAAATTGCTAAGAATTAGTTTGGTAATGAAAGATACGCACCATGTCTACCTGCGTAAATTACCGTTTACGGGCCAAAAATAACCGTTTGGCAACGATATAGTAATTTGAACGAAATGTGGTGGACGTTTGAATTGAGTGTGTGCTGCCGTACATACCAGCAACCCCAAATAGGGACTGGGTTGTCTAAGTTTGCGCATCAATGCCGGCAAGCGGAGAAGCCGGTATGCACAAGGCGCGGACATGGAACTCGTTGGTGAACAACGAAAGAAAGGTTGGAGGAGATACCATATGATGAAGTACCTCCAGAAGCTCGGCAAAGCGCTGATGCTTCCCGTCGCGGCGCTTCCCGTCGCAGGTATTCTTATGGGCGTGGGCTACCTGCTCGCTCCCGCAGTCATGGGTGCTGCCGGTGACACTACCGGTTTTGCCTATACCGCCGGTTTCCTGCTCATCAAGGCAGGCGGCGCTCTTATCGATAACATGGCCTGGCTGTTCGCAGTCGGCGCCGCTGTCGGCCTTGCCGACGATCACGATGGCACCGCTGGCCTCGCTGGCCTCGTCGCCTTCCTGATGATCCAGCAGCTCCTGAACCCCGCTGTTGTTGGCACCATTCGTGGTATGGACGCCGATGCTCAGACCGCTTGGCTTGCCACGACCGAGGGCATCGCGTTCTCCAAGATCGCTGGTAACTCCTTCATCGGCATCCTGTCCGCCGTCATCGGTGGCACTTGTTACAACAAGTTCAAGGACACTCGTCTTCCCGACTGGCTGGCCTTCTTCTCCGGCAAGCGTTGCGTCGCCATCATGACCGCCGTCATCTGCATCGTCGTCTCCGTCGTCCTGCTCTTTGCTTGGCCCCTCATCTTCGGTGCGCTCGTCGCTCTGGGCGAGGGTATCGCTGCTATGGGTGGTATCGGCGCTGGCATCTACGCCTTCCTCAACCGCCTGCTCATCCCGACCGGTCTGCACCACGCTCTGAACAACGTGTTCTGGTTCGACACCATCGGCCTGGGCGACC
>URTB01000248.1 GCA_900550595.1 uncultured Collinsella sp. | reverse complement strand
ATCCGTGCCGGCATTGGTGGTATAGATTCGAACAGGCATGGTCCTCCGCTCAAACTGTTCGCAATAATCAATGTATCCATCCTACCCGCCCAAGCGGACACATTTGCCCCACGCCAACAGATTTGATCCCTTGGGGACGGAGGAAAACGGATCATCGAGGGGGTCAGTCTAACCCGGTGATCCGTTTTCCTCCGTCCCCAAGGGATCAAAAAACCGCCCCCGAAGGAGCGGTTTTACACAATCCGTTTTGGCGCGGCCTACTCGCCATCCTCCAGCTTGATGAGGATCTTGCGGTAGCCACCGTACTCGCCGTTGAGCGCCTTGGACACACGGCTCACCGTGGTGGACGAAGCGCCGGTACGCGCCTGAACCTCGACATAGGGCTCGCCCTCGTCCAGGTAACGCGCGACCTGCAGACGCTGCGATAGATCGCAAATCTCGCGCGGCGTGCAGATATCGGTCAAAAACGCTTGGATATCCTTCTCGTCGTCCAAAAGGCTAAATGCGTGGACCAGCTGCTTGACATCAGGCTTGTCAAACATGTTCTCGATATTCATCGATCACCGCCAAACCCGCCAAAAGGCATCGAAGTTGATACTGACATCGGGCATCGTTCGCCCGTTCTATGCAATAGGGCAACGCCTGTGGCTTTTGCCCGTAGCAGTTTAGCACACCACCAAACTAAAGCGACAAGACTCTCTGCCAGCGGCGCGTTTTTTAGGACGAACGCCGGTTTGAAACCGAATGCGCACGCAAGCTCCACGAATATCTGAGACAATGGGCGCCCAAACAGGACCGTGCCCGCGCATCTATCCGAGTTGCAAAGGCATGCGCCTCTCACGCCTCTTTGCCACGTCTTGCGCAAGAAAGGATCTCCACCATGCGCTTTTTGCTCAACTGGCTTTTGACCTCAATCGCCATCGCGATTGCAACGTTTCTCGTCCCCGGCATTCAGCCCTTCGGCATGGCCGATGCCTGGGTCTGCTTTGCCTTCGTGGGACTGTTCCTCAACATCGTCGACTCGCTCGTCAAACCATTCCTGACGGTCATCTCACTGCCGCTCACTATTATCACGCTTGGTATTTTTCAGCTCGTAGTCAACAGCTTTATGCTCGAGCTGGCCAGCTACCTGTCGGTCAATCTGCTGGGCGCGGGTATCTCCATTGCCAGCTTTGGATCGGCCTTTATGGGCAGCATCCTGGTATCCATCATGCGCAGCATTCTCGACAGCGTCGCCAGGAACTAAAGCGACCGGATACGGACCGCCACAACACGCCAAAACGAAGGCCGCCCATCGCAACGATGGGCGGCCTTGTCATTTGCCAAGCCTCAGAGGGCAAGAAAATCGACCATTTCTACCCCGTCCCCAAATGGCAGGTGCGGCTAGATGACGTAGTCGTAGCCCTCGTTGGGGGCGACGAGCGTATCGAGCGTCACGCCGTCGAGGTAGTCGTTGATGAGCTTGTCCAGGTTCTTCCACACGTCGAGCGTTGGGCACTCATCCGAACGCGAACAGCCCTTGCAGTCGCCGTCCAGGCATGCGACCGGCGCCAGGCTGCCCTCGGTCAGGCGCAAGATCTCACCCACCGTGTACTGCTCGGGCGGGCGCGTGAGCACGTAACCACCGCCCTTGCCGCGCATGCCCGAGAGCATATTGGCGCGCACGAGCGTGGCCAAAATGTTCTCCAGATATTTCTCCGAAATCCCCTGACGCGCAGCGATCTCTTTGAGGGGAATACGGCCCGCCGCCTGGTGCTCGGCCAGGTCGACCATAACGCGCAGGGCATATCTGCCCTTTGTGGAAACCAACATATATATTGCTGCCTTTCGGTCTTTTAATTCGTAGAAATTCTAGCCGAAATATTGGTTTTGAAAATACCTATTCCCGTCAAGATGGTTAATCGACTCGTAATAATCTTCTATTTCCTATTGCATTACTAGGCTTTACTGTCTACTATGCTTGCCAACAGCAAAACGAACAACCTATAAGGTTTGTGGGTTTCGCTGTTACACACACCGTAAAACCACACGGTATCCAGTCATTCGAACACTTTGGAGGTTCACCATGAGCAATGTTTACACGTCCATCGATCAGCTTATCGGTCACACTCCGCTTCTGGAGCTCACTCACTTTGAGGCCGATGAGGACCTCAAGGCCCGCGTGCTCGTCAAGCTGGAATACTTCAACCCCGCCGGGTCCGTCAAAGACCGCGTCGCCAAGAACATGATCGACGAGGCCGAGAAGGCCGGCAAGCTTGTGCGCGGCGGCGACTACACCATCATCGAGCCCACGAGCGGCAACACCGGCCTGT
>URTB01000247.1 GCA_900550595.1 uncultured Collinsella sp. | reverse complement strand
GCCACGGCACTTCTTCACGATATCGGCAAAGATGAACAGTATGAATCGGGTATATCCCATGATGTTGCAAGCGAACGCGTCGCCGATGCGATTCTCGGCGGCATGCCCGATGACGTGGCGTTTGAGCCGGCAGATGCCGCAGCCATTAAGACGGCCATCCTGGGCCATCGAAAGCTGCGCGTGAACAGTCAACCGCTCGAGCGTCTGCTCTATGCGGCCGACAAGGCCTCGCGAGCCTGCTTTGCATGCCCCGCGCGCAATGCTTGCAACTGGAGCGATGATAAAAAGAACCTGTCGATTCGCGTGTAGTTAGTTTGCGCGGTCGGGGTTCTAAACGAAGGAGACGATCGCGATGAGCAACAAGAAACTGCCCGAGAATGCAACCAAGACTGAAGGCGCCGAGCTCGCCCGCCGTGGAAGGGGCGAAATATCCACCGCAACGGCGGTGCCCCACGTGAGCTATGACGATCTGCGCCATGCCGACCGCATTACTATCGACGGTCTCGAGGTCTTTGCCAATCACGGCGTGTATCCCGAAGAGAACGCGCTGGGCCAGAAGTTCATCGTGTCCTTGGTGCTCTATGCCGACCTGCGTGCAGCGGGGGAGCACGATAACCTGGACGCCTCGATTGACTACGGCTCGGTGTGCCACGATGTCGATGGCTATCTGCGCGAGCATACGTTTAAGCTCATCGAGGCTGCAGCCGAGGGTGTGGCCCAGATGCTGCTACGTCGTTATCCCTTGCTGCTTGGTGTGCGCATAAAGCTCGATAAGCCGTGGGCGCCCGTCGGTCTTCCCTTGACAAGCTGCGGTGTCGAGATCGAGCGCGTGCGCTAACCGGTTCTAATACGTCTCTATGGGTGGCTGCTTGAGCCGCTGCGACAGCGCTCTATTGTTGGCGCAGTACGTGTCGAGCAGGGCGTGAAACCTCTGATTGTGGCTTGGCTCGAGCAAGTGGACGAGCTCGTGGGCGACAACCATGTCGAGGCATTCGACGGGGTAGCCGGCAAGTTCTCGTGCGATGCGAATGGCGCCGGATTTGGGCGTGCACGAGCCCCAACGCGTTTTCATGCTGCGTACGGAAACGCGGGAAACGGAGACGCCCATTGCGATTTCGTACGCGTGCAAAATATCGCGCAGCGCCGATGTGACCTCGGACGTATAGAGCTGGTCGATGTGGGCTTGGAGCTCGTCGGACGTTAGACCGTCGAGGATTGCGAGCCGCTTGGCCTGTGGGCCTCCGTTCGATTCGTCGGTACCCATAAAACTTGCGAAGGTGGCCTGTTTGGGTCGCGGTGCGGGTGACGCAAAGTTGTGATCGAGTGCGTCCTGTACCGTGATGGGCATGCCCCAAAGCGCAATGATGGACGAGGGGCTGAGTGGCTCTCGTGACGTTGCCTGACGTTGCTCACGCTGGGCAAGTCGGCCGATAATCCAGGCGTTGTTGCGCTTCACAAACGCTTCGATACGCTCGCGGCTGGCGCCGAGCGGTGCGCTGGCGTGGACCTCACCGCTCGATGTGACGCGCAGGTTGAAGTTCTTGACGCGCTTTTTGGTAACGACGACGGGGATGGGCATCCCATCCGGTCGGGGTAGGAAAATCGCAAATTGCTGCGTCAAAAGTTATCCTTCAGATTGGGGACGGGCCGGCATTTCGACCGTTCGGTATGCCGGCCCGCTCAAGGGATGTGAAATTAATAACGCTCGAAGAAGGCAAGGGCGTTATCGCTGCAGAGCTTCTGCATCACGGTCTTGCCAAAGTGCTTGGAGAGCATGTTCTGGAATTCGGGCATCTTGCTGGCATCGGAGAGGAAAGCGGGCACCTTGGCGCCGTCCCAGTCGCCGCCGAGTGCGATGACATCTTCGCCGCCCAGGTCGAGCCAGTGCTCGATATGTGCCGCTAGCTGGTCGAAGGTGACGTCTGCGGTGGTCTTGTCGGTCGCATCGTTGGATAGGAACTCGCTGCAGTAGTTGAGGCCGACGATGCCGCCCATGTCGCGAATGGTGCGGAACTGGTCGTCGGTGAGGTTGCGCTTGACGCCGCAAACCGCACGGGAGTTGGAGTGGCTGGCGACGAAGGGGCGCGTGGCGTGGGCGACAACCTCGTCAAAGCACTCATCGTTGAGGTGGGAGACGTCGAGCACCATGCCGACGTGTTCCATCTGCGTAAGCGCCTCGATGCCGGCGGCGGTGAGGCCGGCGTGGGTGTCGTGGCCGCTCGCGAGCGGTCCCTGCGCGTTCCAGCTGAGCGATGACATGAGAACGCCCAGGCTCTTGAGCACCTCGATCAGCGCGGGGTCCTCGGCAAAGAACGTGGCGTTTTCGATGGTGTGGATGCA
>URTB01000246.1 GCA_900550595.1 uncultured Collinsella sp. | reverse complement strand
CCACGCACTCGGGCGCCGGCACCGGCGAGGCCGAGGCCAACTGCGCCGACATGGCGATCAGCGAACTCAAGGATTACCTGGAAAACGGCAATATCGCGCACAGCGTCAACTACCCCGCCTGCAGCATGGGCAAGGCGCGCGCCGCGAGCCGCATCGCCTGCCTGCACGCCAACGTGCCCAACATGATCGGCCAGATCACGGCCATTCTCGCCAAGGACAACGCCAACGTGCAGCGTATGACCAACGAGTCCGCTGGCGAGAACGCCTACACCATGTTCGACACCGACGAGCACCTGAACAGCAGCACCATCGAGGCGCTCAAGCAGATTCCGTCGATGTATCGCGTGCGCGTGATCAAGTAGCGTCGGCGCCAAGCCTGCCAGACAGACCACGAAGTCCATTCGGCCCCCGTTTTCACGAAACGGGGGCCGATTTCGTTGCTCCGGCTGGTTTTGAAAATGCTACCCATAATAAGTTTTTTCGGATAATCGACAGTGAGGCCCTAGTCGCTAAGCACAACTGCTTTTACAAACAGCTTTATCAGGGGTTTTAGTAGGTAAAAATCGATCTCTATATGCCAAACTAAAGTTGACTGTCCATTTTCCGAAATAACTTGCTCTAGGTAGCACTTTTCAAGCCAATTCCAAGGAGCAATTGAAGGCTATTCGCAACTAAAACCCTAGCTTCCGCGACCGTTTTCCACCCGCGCGGCTACATTCCCGCCCAATCGATAAAAATCTCCTCACGAAGTCGCCGTTCGAGCTCTTGCTGCCGCGGCGTCTTGTCTTTCAGTGGCACATCGAGATAGGACATGATGAGTTCCGTCACCACGCGGAAGGCATCGGAGTCGACCAGCTGACCATAGGTCATCAGAACGACGGGATATCCCATCGTCTGCAGGGCCGTCGTTCGATCGGAGTCCGAGATCTTGGATTCTATGGATCCGTGAATGGCTTTACCCTGGCATTCAACCAGACACTCTCGGCTGCCATCCTTATTTGACAGCAAGATATCGGCGTAGCGCCTATCAAGCCCCGAAATCAGGCGGGCGCTGCGCGTCATGCGAATCTCGACGTTATTGGTAAGGCGCAGCCCTTCGCCGCCGCGCAGCCTCGAAAGGCCAAACAGCATCGAAGCTTGGACCTCAAGCGGCGATGCCACAACCCCCGTAATGCATTTCGCGGCACGTGTGAATGATTTAGCACCGCGGAGTCCCTGGATCTTATTGGCGAACTCCGTAAGGTCAGAGAGCTCGATCAAGGGAGGTCGTTTCCACAAGTCCGTTGGATTCCCCGAGGCATCCTTTACGTTTTCCCAGCCCGACCGTGCGTCACCCCACCGGCTCCCATATGCCTGCTCAAGCGCCAACTTTACTTGAGGTGCAATCTTGCACACGGCAAAGGTGCCGCACATCTCAAACATGCACATGATCAGACGCTCGTTTGAAACCGAGGAAGCCAGGGTCAGCAGGGTAAAGAGCGGGGACGCGACATCAAGGCCAAACTCCGTCTGCTGCACGGAGCCAAACGGCCTCTCCCCGTTCCAAACATGTCTGACAATGCGACCGCCCTTACGTCCGCAGCCGCCCTGCGCCAACACATGTAACGGAGTGCGCAGGAAATGCTTGACGAGTGGATGTTCACAAAGGCGCTCCCTGCGCGGATCGTCCGCAGAATCGGGCAGGTCCGGCATTATCGCCAAGACCTGTGGGGGTATCCGGTGATACCGAAAGGCAGATATGTCGCACAGCATGTCGTCCATGGAGAGTACGTACCCACTGCGTCGTTTGTAAACCCGCCCGGACGGCAAACGCGATGGCTCGGCCTGCGAACGGTAAATGCTGCTACGTGCACGTCGCGAATCTGCAGGTGACTTACAATCGGTTTGCAAAGCAAACTGATTCTGAGGTTTCATATGGTTGATGATGACGAGGGCGGCTATCGCCCCTTTGTCGTGCCCGACCACGCCAAGGTCTGGGTCGACATGCGCCTGACGCCGCCGACCGATACGGCCGCCGCGATCAACATGGTCGAGCAGGCCACTGCCACCGCCGAGGCCGCGGTTCCCGGTTGCCATGGCAGTTTCGCCGTGACGGGCGATCGCCCCGCCATCGAGCGCGACCCGAACTCTCCCCTTCTAGCTGCGCTCAAGCGCGCCGCCGATGACGTGACGGACGCGGACACGACCGTCGGCTTCTTTACCGGCTGCACCGATACCGCCGTCATTGCCGGCAAGACGGGTAACCGCAATTGCATGAGCTACGGCCCCGGCTCGTTGGTGCTCGCGCATAAGCCCAACGAGCCGGGGCCCTGTCTCTTATACACATCTGACGCTGCCGACGAATAGAGAGG
>URTB01000245.1 GCA_900550595.1 uncultured Collinsella sp. | reverse complement strand
TCCGATGGCTGCAATCGTTTTTGCAGCTTCTGCATGATCCCCTATATTCGCGGTCGCTATCATTCGCGCAATGCCGAGAGCATTATCTCCGAGGTGCGCGACCTGGTTGCCGGCGGTGTGCGCGAGATCGTGCTGATCGGCCAGGACACGGGCATTTGGGGCACCGACTTTGCCGACGAGGACTTCGCCGAGGGCTCGCCGCGCAATCTGGCGCAGCTGCTGCGTGCCGTCGCCGAGGCTGTGCGCCCGCATAACGTCTGGGTCCGCGTGCTCTATCTGCAGCCCGAGGGCATGACCGACGAGCTTATCGAGACGATTCGCGATACGCCCGAGGTGCTTCCCTATATCGATATCCCCGTACAGCACTGCGATGCGCGCATCCTCAAGGCCATGCGTCGCTCCGGTTCGCGCCAGGAGCTTGAGGATCTGTTCCGCGACCTTCGCGAGCGCATCCCCGGTATTGTGATTCGCTCCACGGCCATGGTTGGCTTCCCGACCGAGACCGACGACGAGTTTCGCGATCTTATCGACTTTATGGACACCGTCGGCTTTGACTACACGAGCGTTTTCGCCTACTCGCGTGAGGAGGGCAGCCTGGCCGCCAAGATGGAGGGCCAGGTCGATGAGGAGGTCAAGCTCGAGCGTGCCCAGGAGGCCATGGATCTGGCCGAGTCGCTCGGTTTTGCCGCCACGGCGGCCCATGTGGGCGAGCGCGCCCAGGTGATCGTCGATGGCATCGAAGAGACTGAGGACGGCGCCGAGCTGATCGG
Organism: uncultured Collinsella sp.; assembly: GCA_900550595.1. Taxonomy (GTDB): domain Bacteria; phylum Actinomycetota; class Coriobacteriia; order Coriobacteriales; family Coriobacteriaceae; genus Collinsella. Next base: position 1,622 of record URTB01000245.1, on the reverse strand, counting down.
TCACGCCTGGTTCCAGGCGCCCGATTCCGATGGCGCGGTGCATCTGGACGCCAGCGAGGCGTCCGTGGGCGATATTCTGACCGTCGAGTTTACCGATAGCTTCTGCTATGAGCTTATCGGTCATGTTGTGGAGTAGGAGAGCGTCGTGGCAAACGATAGTAATAAGGAACTGACGAGTGTTTGGACGCCCGCCAACATCGTGACGTGCGTTCGCATCGTCTTTATCCCGGTGTTCATGATCGTCTCGGCCCTGTCTCACGCGAGCGTTGCCGGTACGGACTGGAGCACCTTCGACGGCCCGCTCGCCGCCGCTGCCTTCATTCTATATGTGATCCTGTCGTGCACCGATAAGGTCGACGGCTATCTGGCGCGCTCTCGCAACGAGATTACCGATTTCGGCAAGTTCTTGGACCCCATCGCCGACAAGCTGCTCGTGTTCTCGGCCCTGCTGCTGTTCTTGGATTTTGGCGCGGTGACCGTGTGGTCCGTGTTCATTATCCTGTTCCGCGAGCTGCTGGTGAGTGCCCTTCGCATGGTCGCGAGTGCTGCCGGTGTCGTCGTTGCCGCCGATAAGCTCGGTAAGTACAAGACGGCGACCACGATGGTCTCCATTTGCGGCTATCTGTGCGTCTTTGCGATGGCCGGCCTTCAGCTGGGGCCGGTGTCGCTGCTGCTCGGTGTCTATTCGGTGTCTCGCTTCCTGTACGTCATCGCCGTGATTTTGACCATTGTCTCGGGTGCCCAGTACTTCTGGAACTGTCGCAAGATCGTCTTTTCGGTCTAGGTCCTGGTGGGTATGACGGAGTCTTATTTGCAGATTGCCGCAAACAACGAGGAGCTGGCGCGCGATATTGTCGAGCGCGCGAGTGCCCGTGGTGTGACGGTGTCGACGGCGGAATCGCTGACGGCGGGCATGATTGCCTCGACGATTGCCGATATCCCGGGTGCCTCGGCGGTGCTTCGCGGCGGCGCGGTGACCTATTGTGATGAAATCAAACATCGTGTGCTCGGCGTCGAGCAGGAAACGCTCGATCGGTTTAGCGCCGTGTCGCACCAAACGGCGCGTGAGATGGCCATCGGCTCGCTGGACCTTTATCAGAGCGATATAGCTGTAAGCGCAACGGGCTACGCTGGGCCCGGTGGCGGCACCGAGAAAGACCCCGCCGGTACGTTCTATATTGGCTGGGCGTATCGCACAGCCGATGGGGGAGCGCCGGTTGTCGAGTCTGCGCGCTGTCATTACGAGGGCGATCGGTCGTGCGTTCGCGCCCATGCGGTCGCGGAGGCTTTGGGGCGCATTGTCCGCGTGCTCAATTCTATGGAATAGACATGGTTTAAGGGGCCTTAGGGCCCCTTAATTGTGGAGATAGGGACCTTTGACGGTATTGATGTTTGCGCTGTTACAAGGCCTAAATTTGTTCGAGCACCCGTATTTGTGATTGGCGTGGTCAAGCGTTTGGTCGGTGATTGGTCTGCGTTTGGTCGGTTTTTGGAATGTTCGGGTGTATATGATGAATCTGAACGGTTGACCACGAACAGCCGTTCGTTTATTATCGTTTCAGGTTGTTAAGAGGAGGGCTATTCATGGCCAAGAATTCAGGTCCCGTACGTACCGTTCATGC
>URTB01000244.1 GCA_900550595.1 uncultured Collinsella sp. | reverse complement strand
CGACATCTTCGACCTCCTTTGACGGCGCCTTCGCGGCGCGGTTTGGGTGCATGTTGCGACCGTTTTGCGCGGTCGACCTGTAAGTTTACCTTAGATGCCGGCGATTGCGAAGTTGAGCAGCCACTCGGCCAGCGGATACACGGTAACGTCGAAATAGCGGCCGATAACATCGATGCCAGTCCACATGGGCAGAAGATACAGCACAATGATGAGGATGGGCATGGCGTATCGCTGCAGCTGGTAGTAGTTGGAGAGCGCCTTGCCTTTGAGGAACGGCACGATAATCGACGAGCCGTCGAGCGGCGGGATCGGGATGAGGTTAAAGAACGCAAGCGACAGGTTAACCACGATAAACGTGGCGCCGAAGTTCATGATTTGCGACGCTACGGCAAAGGACATGCTGGCATAGAGGTTGCCGTAGGCCAGGTGCATGAGGGCTGCGGCCAGGCACGCGAGCGCGATATTCGATGCGGGGCCGGCCGCGCTCACCAGGACCTCGTCGCGCTTGGGGTGCTTGAGGTTGTTGAGGTAGACGGGCACGGGCTTGGCGAAGGCGAATACCGGGCCGCCGGCCGCGAGCATCAGCAGCGGCAGGAGGACGGTGCCAAACGGGTCGATGTGGTTGAGCGGGTTGAGCGAGACGCGGCCACGGGAGCGGGCCGTCTTGTCGCCGAGCGCCCAGGCTGCAGCGGCGTGCGCGCTTTCGTGGATGACGATGCCAACGATGACGGCGACGGCGCTGGCGAGCAGGTTCATCAGGTAGCTGCTGGACATGATGCTCCCCTAGCGGACGCGGCGCGAGGCGCGCGTGAGCAGGTAGTCGGCCACAAATAGGATGACGGCCACGATGGCGTAATCCAAGCGGAACACGCCGCCAAAGGGCGAGGTGATGACGCCGTAGCCGGCGATGGCACTCGGCAGCGCGCGCGAAAGCTCAACGACAAAGCCGACGATCTGCAGCTTGGCGGTCAGGCCGCTAAAGCACAGCAGCACGGTCATTGCGCTCATAAAGATGCCGCAGATGCGGCACGCGATGGCGATGATGCTCATCGCCACGGCAGCGGCTTTACGAGAGTTCACGCGCGGTCTCCTCTTCGATCTGGGTGGAAAGCTCGAGCCATTCGTCCTCGAGCTTGGGCAGCTCTTGCTTAAGGCCGTTATATTCCCCCAGCGCGGCGTTGAACTTATCCTGATCGGCATAAAGCTCTTCGCTTGCCATCAATTCCATAAGCTCGTCATAGCGGGCACGCTTTTTGTCGAGCTCCGCTTCGATCTTTTTAAGCTGGTTGCGCACGCCCTTGAGCTTTTTGTTGAGTGCGGCGCGGGCCTGGGCCTCGGCGCGCTTTTGCTCCTTGTTCTTTTTGCCCTCGGCCGGCTTGGGGGCGGCGACGCTGGGCTGGGTGGAACTGGTCGACTTGGCTGCCTTGGTCGCGGCCGGTGTGCTCTCCCCTGCCGCTTCAGCGGCGGCGCGGGCAGCGAGGTCCTCGCGCTTGAAGAGGTAGTAGTCGTAGTCGCCGTCGTAGACCGTGACCTTGCCGTCGCGGATGTCGATCACGCGGTTCGCCACGGCGCGCACCAGGTGCTCGTCGTGGCTGATTAGCACGATGGTGCCGGGGAAGTTTTGCAGGGCGTTTTCGAGCATGTCCACCGAGTCGATATCCAGGTGGTTGGTGGGCTCGTCCAGGCACAGGAGCGCCTCGGGTGCCACGAGCATTTTGGCCAGGGCCAGACGAGCCTTTTCGCCGCCGGAGAGGACGCGGACCTGCTTTTCGATCGCGTCGTTGTCGCTAAACAGGAAGGCGCCCAGCAGGCTACGCTGCTGCGGCACGGTCCACTTGGGCGTGACGGTGTCGATCTCTTGCAGGACGGTGTTGGACTCGGTCATGCCCTCGAGCGCATGCTGGGCATAGTAGGCGATGCCCACGTTGGTACCCAGGTCGCGCGTGCCGGTAGTGGGCGGCTCCAGGCCGGCGAGGATCTTCATAAGGGTGGACTTGCCGGCGCCGTTGGGGCCGACGAGCGCCACGTGCTCGCCGCGGTAGAGCTTGAGGTCGATGTCGCTGTAGATGTGCTTGTCGCCGTAGGACTTGGAGACGCCTTCCAGGCTCACGACCATATCGCCGGAGCGCGGCGGGTCGGGGAACTTAAAGTCGATGTGCTTGTGGCCCTCGGGCAGAATGACGAGCTCCTTTTTGATCTGCTCGATCTTGCGGATGCGCTCCTGCGCCTGGGCGGCCTTGGTGGGCTTGTAGCGGAACTTGTCGACGAAGACCTGCATGTGGGCGATGTCGCGCTCCTGGGCAGCACGCTTGGCGCGCATCTGCTCCAGATTATCCTTGCGCTGCTTAAGGTAGCTGCTGTAGTTGCCGGTGTAGGTGGTCACGCGGCGGTTC
>URTB01000243.1 GCA_900550595.1 uncultured Collinsella sp. | reverse complement strand
AGATAAAACCTGCCAAAATAAACCTGTCCCTTTTTGGCAGGTTTCTAGAAAGGCTATTCGGACTGTGAAGGATTCCGACCTCTCCGCAACGGCTGCGCGCGACGCCGCCCGCATCGTTTGGTTTAAGCGCTATCGCGCCAAGCAGACGCTCATCGCATTTTTGCTCGCCCTGCTGGCGACTACGGCGTTTTCCATCGATCCCGCCCCGGTGTCGAGCAATGCGGTCCTGGCGATCGACCCCAAGGCGACGGGCACGCTCTACGTGTGCTACGAGGTACTTCTCTCGTTTGCCGGCCATACCGACGCAGTGATGCTGCTCGCGCTTGCCTGCTTGCTCACGCTGCCGTTTCGCTATGTGTTCTTTGGCCGCGGTGACGCTTGGCGCCCGTCGGTCGTGCTGCCATCGCTGTTCTTTGCCGTTTGCATGGTGTTCGGCCGTAGCTACGACCTTACCGATTCGGCAGAGATTGTGCTGGGCGACAAGGCACGCGTTATCTGCGCCTGGATTGGCGGCGCGGGCTGGATGCTTCTGGCGATTGTGGCCTTCTATCTGGCTTTTGAGTTTTTGGATTGGTTGAGCTCCCACCGCATCCCGTTTTCGGAGGCACATTTTGGTCGCGTGTGGCGTGTTGCCCACGCCGTGCTCTCGGTCCATCCCTTTGTCGGGCCGTTTCTTGTCCTCATGATTGTCTGGGCGCCCACGCTTATCGCCTCGCTGCCCGGCCTCTTTATGGGAGATACGGGCGCGCAGATCCGCCAATGGTTCAACTATCCCAACGGCACGAGCGACTACCTGCGCCTGCTTAACCCCAACGTGCTGCTCAACGGCCATCATCCGGTGGTGCACACGGCCATCATCGGCTCATGTGTGCAACTGGGGCTTTCGCTATTCAGCAGCGCCAATGCGGGTCTTGCCATCTACACTTGTGCTCAATTCGTCATCACCGCCGCCTGTATGGCCTATTCCATCTCGTCGCTGCGCAAGCTAGGCGTGAGCCTGCCGGTCCGCGGCGTGATCTTGCTGTTCTTTGTGTTTATGCCCATGTTCTCCAACTACGCGGCCCTGCTGACCAAAGATGTGCTGTTTGCCGACGCGTTTTTGGTGCTGTTGGTGCAGACCGTGAAGCTTGTGGCATGCGGCCTGCCCCGTCGCGATGCCAATGCCGAGCGTGCGGGCGAACAGAGGCCCGTGCTCTTTGCGCGCCATGACTGGCTGCTGCTCGCTCTGGGCGCCATGGGTTCCACGTTTCTGCGCAACGGCGGCCTGGTGTTTCCCCTGGCGGCATGCGTAATCGCGGCGGCGTTTTGCGCATGGGACGCGCACGTGGCTCGTCGTGCAGCCAAGCAGGCTGGTGCTGCGCCTTCGGGCACCACCCCGCGTTTCCGCTGGGTGGGAGTTCTTGCGGTGCTTGCACTCTGCCTTGCCTCTAATATGTACTTCACCAAGGTATTTATGCCGGCGCACGATATCACGCCGGGCTCCAAGCGCGAGATCCTCTCGATTCCGTTTCAGCAGACGGCGCGCTTCGTCCAAAAGCACGACGGCCTTAATTCTGGCGTTAACCCCAAGGTCAAAGACGATGGCACGATTGAGGAAGCTCCCTGCGACGGCTTGGTGACCGATGAGGAGCGCGCTGCGATTGATCGCGTGCTTAAGTACGAGAACCTGGGCCGTCGCTATAACCCCGACAAGTCGGATGCCGTCAAAAACTGCTTCAATGAGTACGCCTCGCAGGAGGACATCAAGGCCTATTTTAAGGTGTGGCCCCAGATGTTCAAAAAGGACCCCGAGTGCTATATCTCGGCGCTCGTCAATAACTACTACGGGTACTTCTATCCGAGCGCTCGCGATGCGTGGGTCTACAGCACGGCGCGCAGTGCCGAGATCATGGCGAAGCCCGATAACCTCAAGTACTTTGACTTCCATCCGGTCGATAGCAAAGCCGTGCGCTGGTGCGACCACCTGATTAACCTGTACCGCGTGGCGGTGCAGCGCATTCCGTTTATCTCGCTCACCATGAGCTCGGCCACCTATGTGTGGATCATGATCGTCGTGGTGGTCTACCTGTTGCGCCGCCATTCGTGGCGCGCGCTGGCCATCTGGATACCGCTACTGGGTGTGCTCGCAGTGTGCTTGATCGGCCCATGTAACGGGTCGACCTACATGCGCTACCTGTACCCGGTCATTGCATGCATGCCTTTCGCCATCGGCGCCACGATCACCCGCAGCGACCGCCTGTGGACCTAACCAAAGATTGGCGCATTGGGGTCAGGTTGCTTTGTGCCAAGGGGCTGCATCATCACGACGCCTTCATTTTGGGGTTTATCTTGCAGGCCGGTAGGTATATCATAACGACGTTTGTTTATATTGCCCGAGCATTCGCGCTGGGCTT
>URTB01000242.1 GCA_900550595.1 uncultured Collinsella sp. | reverse complement strand
TGGCCCGTGCCGCCGGCACGCAGGCCGTGGAGGAGTAGACCATGAATCCCATTACTATGAAACTCGTCGTCGATGATTTGATTCTGCAGGCTCTGCGCGAGGACATTACCTTTGAGGACGTGAGCACGGCGAGCGTGTGCCCCACGGCGCGCCCCGCCACGGTGGAGCTTATCGCCAAGGCCGACGGCATCATCGCCGGCCTGGACGTGTTCGCCCGCACCTTTGAGCTGCTGGATCCGCAGAGCTCCGTGTTGTTCGATGTTGCCGACGGTGACGAGGTGCACGCCGGCGACCACGTGGGCCAGGTGCGCGGCGACGCGCGCGTGCTGCTTTCGGGCGAGCGTGTGGCGCTCAACTACCTGCAGCGCATGAGCGGCATCGCCACCTATACGCACCGAATGGCGGCGGCGCTCGAGGGTACCAAGACCGTGCTTGTCGACACGCGCAAGACCACACCGGGCATGCGCGTCTTCGAGAAGGCCGCGGTCGAGATCGGTGGCGGCAGCAACCACCGCTACAACCTGTCGACGGCTGTCATGCTCAAGGACAACCATATCGACGCCGCCGGCGGCGTGGCACGCGCGATTGAGATGGCGCGCGCCCATGCGTCGTTTACCACGACGGTCGAGATTGAGTGCGAGAACCTGGACATGGTACGCGAGGCCGTGGAGGCCGGTGCCGACATCATCATGCTCGACAACATGACCCACGATGACATGGCTGCCGCGATTGAGCTTATCGCCGGTCGTGCCAAGACCGAGTGCTCGGGCAATGTGGATGCCAGCAATATCCGCGCGCTCGCCGACCTGGGCGTTGACTTTATTAGCTCGGGGGCGCTAACGCATTCTGCGCCGATCCTCGACCTCTCGCTTAAGCACCTGCGTCTGCTGGACGGTAAATAATGAACGCCCGCGAGCGCCGTCGTGCCATCATGGGCGTGCTCGAGGGAGCCAGGGAGCCCGTTTCGGGCAGCGCACTTGCCCGTGAGGTTGGCGTGAGCCGCCAGGTCGTGGTGCAGGATATTGCCCTGTTGCGTGCCGATGGGCACGATATCGTGGCAACCAACCGCGGCTATGTACTACAGGAGGCCCCCAGCAGCCCCGCCGTGCCCACGCGCTTGGTCAAGGTTCGCCACGGCGTGGAGCAGGCGGGCGATGAGCTCACGAGTATCGTCGACGTCGGCGGCTCCGTGCTCAACGTGATCGTCAATCACCGCGTATACGGTAAGATCACGGCTGATCTGGACATCCGCAATCGCCGCGATGTCGAGCGCTACCTACACGATATCGAGAGCGGCAAGAGCTTTCCGCTACTAACGGTGACGAGCGGCTATCACTTCCATCGCATTGCGGCAGAGGATGAGCAAACCCTCGACGAGATCGAGGCCATGCTCAAGGAAAAAGGCTACTTGGCGGACCTGATGCCCTACGAAGACGATTTGTCCTAGTCGACGCCGCATCTATAAGTTGCGGTGAAATAGTTCCTAAAATCGGCATCCAAGCCATAAAACAGGAACTATTCCACCGCAACTGCCAAGGGTCCCGCTCCAAATTAGCTGCCCACACATGCAAAAGGAGGCCTCCGCGGCGATGCGGAGGCCTCCTTTTTTGTGCACGGTGTACTTTTGAGTGTGCAGGTGGGGGAGTTGTTACTCCTCGACGATCTCGGTGATCGCGCCAGCGGGGCAAGCGTCCTGGCAAGCGCCACAGGCGACGCAGGAGTCCTCGTCAGCGACGGTAGCGACGTCCTGGAGCTCCAGAACGCCAGCGGGGCAGGAGTCGACGCAAACGCCACAAGCGATGCACTCGTCGGCATCAATTACGGGATGAGCCATGGTAGTTTCCTCTCTGTTGACCGACGCTACAGGCGATGCGCGCCGGTTTGATTCGGGCAAAAACATACCACGGGAGCGACCGTTTGCAATACCCTCTGGCCGGCATCTTCATACCGTTCGCCGAGTATGCCAAGGTTTACTAAAAAACGCGCAGGTGGGGCCGTTGAGCTGCGCAAATGTTAGCTAAAGGTGACTTGAAATATTGAGCTATTGAGCGCGCCTGCGGAAAGGGCATCCCGTTATTTTGCCGAAAACCGGGTCGCAGTTTCCGGTTGGACCCGCTAGCGGAAACTGCGACCCGGTATCAGCTCTCAAAACGGGATACGGTTTCCGGTTGAGCCTTCAGACGGAAACTGCGACCCGGAATCTACGCTCAAATCGGGATGAGCTTTCCGCAAGACGGCCCCCAGGCACCCCCGGACGCAAACTTCAGTCAACTCTACATAGATCTCAATAGATCTGTCGAGAACTCAAACAGTGCGTCTACCTGCGTATTTGCGAACCTAAACTCTCGGCAATAAGAAATCTTATATGAATTGACTTAGATTTTGTATATTCCGGCCCATAAG
>URTB01000241.1 GCA_900550595.1 uncultured Collinsella sp. | reverse complement strand
TGATGAGCGGGCAGAGGTTTGCCGGCAGCACCTTCTCGGCCTCGGGAATCACCTCATCGGACGTACCGCACAGAGCGACACTCGCAGCCCCCGCGGCATCGATAATCTCGAGCGGCGTATAGCTGCACAAAAAGCCGACCAGGCGATTACCCGCCTGCTTGTAATCCTTAACGCGAATAAACGCCGCCTTGCGCTGCTCGTTGAACTCCTCAAACGTGCTGGGCAACGGCTGCTCAATATTTTCCGACATATAACTCCTAAACCTTTTAACCAACCAAGGAAACGGCTTTCCCAGGTGCCCGAGGTTGCCGTGAAAGAGACGCGCCGCGTACTTTGGCACGCAAGCGACGGTTTGAACGGCAAGATCGGGTGCCTGGAGAAGCCGCCGGGACGGATAGTCCTAAATGGTTTCCAAGAAAGCCTCAATCCTGGTTTGCAGTTGACCGGCGTCCTCGCCGGCGTAGTCGGTCGTGATGTGCATAAACGGAATGCCTGCCTCCTCGGCGGCCTTCTCCACGGCAAACGACTCCATCTCGTAGAGCGTGCAGAACTGCAGAGCCACGTCGACGATGCCGTCGGCATGAAGGTCCTTGGCCATCTGGACAATGTCCTTCATACGCTGATCGTTGGGCGTAAAGACGGCGCAGTTGATCTTGAAGTAGCGCTCGGCGATGGCGTCGAGCATCTCGTCGACCGTCTCGCCGGACTCGTCGACCAGGTCCTTGTAGTAGCGCGAGCCCGTGCAGGACTCCTCGCCGACCACAACGCCGCCGGCCTTCTCGATGAGGTTGAACAGCTTCCAGTTGGGCACGGCCATGGGCGTGCCGGTGTACAGGATGCGCTTGGTCCCCTTGGGCGCCACGCCCTCGCCGGCCTCGACACGCTGCTCGCACTCAGCCGCCATATCGTTGATGGCGCCGGTCAGACGCGGCGTGTCGTCCATAAAGGCGGCCTGAACGGTCAGCAGGCTGTCGAGACCGCTGATGGGTGCCGGGTCGGCAGCGCGCGTGGCAGCGAGGCGCTGCAGGGCGCGGCGCTTCTCATTGACGGCGTGGATGGCGGCCTTCAGACGCTCGGGCGTAATCTTGACGCCACACTCTTCCTCGATCTTGGCGGCGAGCTTCTTGACCTCGGCCTTCCAGGTCACGAGCGTCGACTCGTCGTGTACGTTGGGAATATCCATGACGTACATGTTCTTTTGCGTGGCAAAGAACTCGTAGGCCTTCTTCTTGCCATCGCAGGTGTTCTCGCCCACCACCAGGTCGCTCGACTCAATGTAGGGGCAGACCTCGCCCAGCTTAAAGCCGGCAAAGCTCTTGATAAGCGGACAGGTGTTGCGCGGCAGGTGCTCCTCGACCTTATCGGTTGCCCAATCGGCACCCGAGCACAGGCCCACGGGAATGCCGTCACAGGCAAGCACGATCTCCTCGGGCACGTACACGCAGAATGAGCCGACGATCTTGGTGGCCTCGCCGGCCTCCTTCTTGTCGAGCATCTCCTTAATACGGCCGCTGTGGATGTTGGTGGCCACAAAGTCCAGGTAAGACGTGGACTTGGGGCGATTGTTCTGCGTCAGGAACATGTCGCCGTACATCTGGCCCACGGCGCCCAGCAGCATGTCGTGATCGGCAAGATTCATGCCGAGGCTCTCCCACATCGGATGGAAATCAAATTCTTCAGCCATAACGGTTCCCCTCTCGAACCAAAAATGAATAGCTACGGTATTGCTGCACGGTGGGTGGCGAAAACCCAGCCGCGCCTAAACCCGGAATTTTGGGGAACCTGCTTTGCGGTCGATTATTTAGTTGTGCGTCGTCTCTCCCGGAGCCGTGAACATACCTGCTCATATGCGGCTCCGAGCCATATACAGGGCGCGCGCGGCAACGCGGCGAATGTATGTCGTCTGCGGCATGTGCGCACCCTCCTTAACCAGTCAAGATCAACTATATCAGCGGTCATCGTCCAGACGAACACCGTTGACATTCGTACGACAGCGTCGTGTGCCGTCGTTTAATAAATAATTATCTTGATTGATAAAGGTTTGTCATTCCTCATTCGGCGAACGGCAAGACGAAGCCGCCGAGGCTTATATCCCCGACGGCATTAACCGGCGCTATCGACAAACCAAATGGATCCTGCTGGCATCAAAATGCATGCGCAGCGTCTCGCTTGCTTGCGGCAGCTCGTCGACAGGCATGCCCACTTTGTTGACCTTCCACTGCAGACGCGTGGGCGCATCAACGCGCGGCGCATCCAACAGCACCAGGCGCTCAAAACGCGAATCGCTCACGCGCGCTACGTGCAGGTCGTAGCTGTTGCGACCCCGCTCGGCACGGTTGTCCATATGGAAGTAGCTCGCGCGAATGCCCAGGTACGCCACATTATCGGGAACCTCGCGACCCACGTTAAAGG
>URTB01000240.1 GCA_900550595.1 uncultured Collinsella sp. | reverse complement strand
CAAAGAGACGCCGCCCCTTGCACACAACAAAGGACAGCGTCTCCCTGGAAAACTCCGTGCTTATCTAAGATATTACACGGCTTATTAAGGAGTGTTACTTACTCCGCAAACGGTCGCTATACGCGATAAACGGTAGTTCGCTGCGGCAACTGCGACACATTCCGCCCAGCAAGTCCAATCGTGCTCCACACACGGTTAATGCGCGAGGCGGTAGAAATTCATCGATGCCGCGCCCTCGGCGTGCAGCTCCATCGCCGGAACCGCCGGCGAATAGGTACGGCTCGTAAGTGCCGCCTCGCCGCCATTTGCAAAAATCTCGACCATCGTAGTGTCCGAAAGCACGCGCAGGTCGCGAAGCTCGCTGAGCTCAATCGACCTCTGGTCGCGCCCATAGCCTTCGTCACCCATGTCGAGGGTAAGCATCCCGTCTGCATAGCGCACAAAGACACCCTTGCGGATTTCGAGCTCGACCATCTTGGCGCCCTCGCAGGAAACCACAAGATCAAACAGGCGGCCCGGCTCCTCAACGGTTTCACCGCCTATCGCGCGAACGCAGTCACCGCGCATCCTCTCAATCTCGTGCGCCGGCCGCTGGCAGAGCTTACCATCGCGTATGCTCAGCTCTCGCGGCACCGTCAACGCGCACTGCCACCCGCGCGCCACCGTCGGGTTTTCTGCCGTCGCGTCGGGGCAACCCGACCATCCGATCATCAAACGCCGGCCTGCAGTATCCTCAAAGGACTGCGGAGCATAGAAATCAAAACCGGCATCGACCATCGGGGGCATGCCCTGCCCGACGATTTTAAAGCTCGGCGCCTCCCAATCGGCCTCGATGGAGAACCACACGCACTGATGCGGATTGCGGTAATGCCAACCATCGGCAGGCACACCCTGCGGACAGCAAACGAGAATAAGCTCGCCATCGAGCTCAAACAGATCGGGGCACTCCCACATAAAGCCAAACTTCTCGTCCAACTCAATGCGCGTCGCATAGCTCCAGTCCTCAAGATTGCGCGAGGTATAGACAAGCACGCACCCGCGATCGTCTTTCGTACGAGCGCCGAGAACCATGTAGTAGATACCGTCGTGTTCAAGGATCTTGGGGTCGCGCACGTGCGTACCGATATCGTCGGGGTAATCGACCGGCCCAACAGCTATGCGCTTCTCGCCCAATTCGTCGGGATTCTCGGCAACCATATGAATCTGGTTTTGCTCACGGCCCGTCAACACGTAGTCGTAATCATCGCGGTCAAAATGCTTAACGTTGCCGGTATAGAAGTAGTGAATCTTGCCATCACGTACAAAGGCAGAACCAGAATACGCTCCACTCGAATCCAAATCGGAATCGGGGAACAACACGGGGCCGCGATTCTCGTACGTCACAAAATCCTTTGTCGTCAGATGGTTCCAAAGCACTGGACCGCCATGCGCAGCATCGAACGGATCGTATTGATGATAGATGTGATACGTATCACCAATCTGAACCAAACCGTTGGGGTCGTTGAGCCAGCCAAGCTCAGGCTCCACATGGAACAGGAGCCTATCGGGGTCAGACGCGATGCGACCCGCCGTCTCATCCTGTCCAGCTCGCCACTGCTCATAGTCCGCACGCATCACCTTGTTTTTTTGATTAAACATCGCCATTGACCTTCTCGTCTATGGGAAAGGACGCTCGACTCACACGAGCCGAACGCCCTTCCTCAAATGGACTTATCCTCAGATTACGCTGAACGGCTCAACTAGAAGCTGACATCGAAGCCAGCGCCAGCGCCCTCTTCATCAGTGGTCGGCACGCCCTTTGCCTTGTTGTAGGCAAAGATCAAGACGATCGGCACGATAAAGGCGATGAGATTGCCAGCCACATACCACATGAGCGTCTCGGGCGTGACGATGAGCAGGCCAAGCACGCCGGTCAGACCCTGACCGATGGCGCGCACCTCAAAGAGCTTCACGAAGGCACCGCCGCAGCCTGCACCGATGCAAGCGCAGATGAACGGGATGATCGAGTAGCGCATGTTTGCAGCGAAGATAGCGGGCTCGGAGATTCCGACCAGCGTCGGGATAAAGGACGACATGCAGATGTTGCGCTCTTTGGAATGCTTCTTATGAATGAGGTACATGCCGATGGCGCCGCCGCCCTGGGCGATAATGGAAACCGACCAGATGGCCTGGATGTAGTTGAAGCCAGTCGTGGCGACGAGGTTTGCCTCGATACCCTGGATGAACTGATGCGTACCGGTAACGACAAGCGGCTGCAGGAACGCGGCGAAGACAAAGGCACCAAAGACGCCCATCCTGTTGTACAGGATATCGATTACGCCGCCGAGGACGTCGCCGATCAGGTTGCCGAGCGGGCCGAACACGGTGAACAGGGCGACGTTAGCAAGAATCAGGGTAACGGTCGGGACAAAGACGAACGAAACGACCT
>URTB01000239.1 GCA_900550595.1 uncultured Collinsella sp. | reverse complement strand
GTCGCGTCGCTCACCGAGCGCGCTGGCCTTACGCGCCGCACGTTCTATTCGCACTACCGCGATATTCCCGACTTTATCAATCAAATCGAGGACGGCTTGCTGGCCGAGATTCGTGAGCGCATTGAGCTCATCACCGCAGCTCAACTGCCCGATCTCTATCACAACATCGATGAGCTCGAGCCGGCGCCCGGTTCGGTTGAGTTGCTGCGCTACCTTGCGGCCAACCGCGATTTGATCGGATCACTGCTGGGTCCGGGCGGCGACCCCGCCTTTATTAAAAAGATCATCGATACCGCACGCGAGGCCGTGGTGCCGCGCGCACAGACGGGCATTTTGGGCTTGGCGCTGGGCACGTTCTTCGACTACTACGTTACCTACGTCGTGAGTGCCGAGGTCGGCCTGATTCAGCGCTGGTTTGAGCGTGGGCTCACCGAATCGCCCGAGGCCATGGCGCGCATTATGACGGTTATCGCCTTTGTGCGTCCCGGCGACCTATATGGCCAACCCATCGATATCAACGTGCCGGAATACGGCTTGAAGCTATTGAACCTGCAGCTCGAGGACGCGGCCGACACCGCCGCAACCGTCGAGTCCAACAACTAAGAGGAGAGACAATGAGCAAACTCGTCGAGGGCATCAAGGACCGTATGGTCGCTGCCGCGCGTGAGGCCGCGCCCGCCGTGGTGGACGCCGCGCAGAAGGCTGCGGCCGCGGCTGCCGAGAAAGTTGCCGAGGCAGTTGCCGATGCCAAGAACGCGGCAGGGGAGACGTCCGTCGCCAGCGAGCCCGCCACCGCCGCCGAGCCCTTAGCCGCCGCCCAGGCCCCCGAAGGCGCGATCTTCAACCCTGAGAACGCTCGTGGCAACCTGCACCTGGGCATCGACGTAGGCTCCACCACCGTCAAGCTTGCCGTGCTCAATGACGACAACCAGATTGTCTACGCCAAGTACCAGCGTCACCACACCGACGTCCGCGCCTGCGCCCGCGACCTGTTCGAGGGTGCTGCGACCGTGCTGCCGACGGCCCAAATGACCTGCGCCATCACCGGCTCGGGCGGCCTGCTGCTGTCCCAGTGGCTCGACCTGGAGTTTGTCCAGGAGGTCATCGCCAACAAGCGTGCCGTCGAGACCCTCATCCCGGCCACCGATGTCGCCATCGAGCTGGGCGGAGAGGACGCCAAGATCATCTACTTCGACAACGGCATCGAGCAGCGCATGAACGGCACCTGCGCCGGCGGCACGGGCGCGTTCATCGACCAGATGGCAACCCTGCTGCACACCGACGCGAGCGGCCTCAACGAGCTCGCGGCCAACGCCACCACCATCTATCCCATCGCCAGCCGCTGCGGCGTCTTTGCCAAGACCGACGTCCAGCCGCTGCTCAACGAGGGCGCCCGCCCCGAGGACGTCGCCGCTTCCATCTTCCAGGCCGTCGTGACCCAGACCATCTCGGGCCTGGCGTGCGGCCGTCCTATCCGCGGCAACGTCGCCTTCCTGGGCGGCCCGCTGCAGTATCTCTCCGAGCTGCGCCACCGCTTCTACCTTACGCTCAACCTGGACGAGGAGCACCGTATCGTGCCCCAAAACGCCCACCTGTTTGTGGCGAGCGGCGCCGCCATGGCACACGAGTCCAACAAGCTCAGCACGTTCCCGCAGCTCATCGAGGCCGTCGACAGCCTGGGCGACACGCAGGGCGCCGAGGTTGAGCGCCTGGATCCGCTCTTTGCCACCGACGAGGATTTTGCCGAGTTCAAAACCCGCCACGACACCGAGGTCGTCCCCAAGGGCAAGCTCGACGGCTACGCCGGCCGTGTGTTCATCGGCATCGACGCCGGCTCCACCACCATGAAAGCCGCGCTCGTGGGCGAGGACGGTCAGCTGCTGCACACCTGGTACGGCAACAACAACGGCGACATCCTGGGCACGGCCAAGGTTATCATGGCCGATTTCTACAACCACATTCCCGCCGGCTGCACCATCGGCCACGTGACTACCACGGGCTACGGCGAGGCGCTGCTCATCGAGGCCCTCAAGGCCGACTCCGGCGAGATCGAGACCGTTGCGCACCTGCGCGGCGCCAAGGCGTTCCTGCCCGGCGTCGAGTTCATTCTGGACATTGGCGGCCAGGACATGAAGTGCCTGCGCGTCAAGGACGGCGTTATCGAGCACATCATGCTCAACGAGGCCTGCTCGTCGGGCTGCGGCAGCTTTATCGAGAGTTTCGCCGTGTCTATGAACATGGACGTGCGTGTGTTCGCCGATGCCGCCATCCATGCCAAGGCCCCCGTCGACCTGGGTAGCCGCTGCACGGTCTTTATGAACTCGCGCGTCAAGCAGGCGCAAAAGGAAGGCGCCACGGTGGGCGACATCGCGGCCGGCCTGTCCTATTCCGTCATCAAGAATGCCCTGTTCAAGGTCATTAAGCTGCGCGA
>URTB01000238.1 GCA_900550595.1 uncultured Collinsella sp. | reverse complement strand
CCGAGGGCGAGCCTGGTGGCGAGGTCGCTGACGAGCCGGCGCTGGTGCTGGGCGACGACGACCCGCATGACGCCCAGCTGCACGAGAAGATTCTTTCGGAGGAGTGCGCCTGGAAGGGCAAAATCCTCGACGTCCACCGTCTTGAGGTTGAGCTGCCCAACGGTCACCGCAGCGCCCGCGATATCGTTCGCCATCCGGGTGCAGCGGCCGTTGTGGCGCTGACCGAGAGCGGCAAGATTGTGCTGGTGCGTCAGTACCGCACCGCCATCGACCGCGTGACGGTCGAGATTCCCGCCGGCAAGCTCGATCCGGGCGAGGACCCGCTCGATTGCGCCAAGCGCGAGCTGCACGAGGAGACGGGCTTTAAGGCCGGCCGCATCCGCTTTTTGACGTCGATTGTCACGACCTGCGGTTTTTGCGACGAGATCATTCACATCTACCTGGCTACCAAGCTCGAGTTTGATGCGCCCGATCCCGACGATGACGAGTTTGTCAACGTTGACCTGGTGCCGCTGCATGAGCTGATCGACGCCGTACTCGACGGCAAGATCGAAGACGCCAAGACCGTCGTAGGCGCCTTGGCCTGCGATAGCATCGCACATAGGTTGGGCGGAGCCGAACTGTAACGAGTGGGGATAGCCCTGGGACAAGTACTACTGATTGCTTTGTCCCAGGGCCTTACGTTGCTGATATTTCTTTGAGGATCACATGCTGAAAAGGTTTTTGTCTTATTACAAGCCCCAGATGGGGCTTTTTGTTGCTGATACTGTTTGTGCTCTGGTGCTTGCCGCCATTGACCTGGCGTTCCCCATTATCTTGCGCAATCTGACCGGCGGGCTCTTTACCCAGGGTCAGGCTGCTATTATGCAGGCGCTCGGTATGATCGCGGTGGGACTGGTGCTGATGTATGCCATCCGCTGCGCCTGCCGCTACTTTGTGAGCTATTGGGGTCACGTGATGGGCGCGCGTATGGAGTCCAAGATGCGTGAGGACCTGTTCGATCAGTACGAACGGTTTAGCTTTGCATACTTCGATCGCAACAGCTCGGGCGACATGATGAGCCGCGTGGTCAACGACCTGTTCGATATCTGCGAGGCGGCGCACCACGTGCCCGAGTGGATCATTATCTGCGGCATCGAGATCATCGGCTCGTTTGTGATTCTGTTTACCATCGCGCCGGTGCTCGCACTCGCCATGGCTGTGGTGACGGTGGTGTTCGCGGTCATTATGTTTTGGCAGAATATGCGCATGCGCGAGGTCTTTAGCGATAACCGCAAAAAGATTAGCGGCATCAACGCGCAGCTGCAGGATTCGCTGACGGGCATGCGTGTGGTCAAGAGCTTTGCCAACGAGCAGACCGAACGCTCTAAGTTTCGCGCCTCGAACAATCGCTACCTTTCGTCCAAGGAGAACATGTATCACGCCATGGGCATCTATACCGCGACGTATGGCCTGCTCTCGGGCGTGCTCTATGTGATCGTGGTGCTCCTCGGCGGTTGGCTCGTTGCCCAGGGTCAGCTGCAGGCGGTCGATATGGCAACCTTCGCGCTCTACATTTCGCTGTTCTGCACGCCGCTCGAGACGCTCGTTAATTCGGCCGAGACGTATCAGAAAGCCATCGCCGGCTTTAAGCGCATGGATGAGGTGCTCTCGACTGTCCCCGATATCCAGGATAAGCCGGGTGCTGCGGATCTGCAGGTGACGGCTGGTGCTGTGGAGTACCGCGACGTGTGCTTTAGCTACGAGGATGTTGAATTGGGCGAGCGCGGCGCCGACGGACGCCCTGTTATCGACCACATGGACCTGTCCATCAAGCCCGGTCAGACCATCGCTTTGGTTGGTCCCTCGGGCGGCGGCAAATCGACGACTTGTTCGCTGTTGCCGCGCTTTTACGACGTTGCCGCCGGCTCCATTAGCATCGACGACCAGGATGTGCGCGACGTGACGCAGCATAGTCTGCGCCGTGCCATCGGCCTGGTGCAGCAAGATGTGTACCTGTTCGATGGAACGATCGGCGAGAACATCGCCTACGGCAAGCCGGGCGCCACGGCAGAAGAGATCGCCGAAGCGGCCCGCCGCGCCAATATTGATACCTTTATCGAATCGCTTCCGCAGGGCTACGACACCGTGGTGGGCGAGCGCGGCAGCCGTCTTTCGGGTGGTCAAAAGCAGCGCGTCGCCATCGCGCGCGTTTTTCTCAAGAATCCCAAGATCCTTATTTTGGATGAGGCGACGAGTGCCCTGGATAACGAGAGCGAGGAAGCGGTGCAGGAGTCGCTCGAAGAGCTGGCACGCGGCCGTACCACGATCATCATCGCCCACCGTCTCTCGACTATTAAGCATGCTGACGAGATTGCGACCGTTGAGCATGGTCGCGTTGTGGAACGTGGCACGCACGAGGAGCTTCTCGCCCGTGGCGGCACCTATGCCCGTTACTATC
>URTB01000237.1 GCA_900550595.1 uncultured Collinsella sp. | reverse complement strand
ACCGGTGGTGGCGCTTCCATGGAGCTCGTCGAGGGTAAGGCCCTGCCCGGAGTGGAGGCGCTTCTCGATGCCTAATCGCACCCTTCTTATCGCTGGTAACTGGAAGATGAACAACGACGTCGCCGAGGCCGCCAAGCTCGCCGACGAGCTGGCTCAGGCTCTGCCCGAGGTTCCGGCTGGCGTCGAGGTGCTCGTCTGCCCTCCGACCATCGACATCACCACGGTTCATGACCGTATTCAGGCTGCCCCCATCGCCCTCGGTGCACAGAACGTGTACTGGGAGGCCAAGGGTGCCTTCACCGGTGAGTCTTCTTGCGACATGTTCAAGTCCGCTGGCTGCACCTACTGCATCATCGGTCACTCCGAGCGTCGTGATTACTTCCACGAGACCGACGAGGATCAGAACAAGAAGGCCAAGGCCCTCGTTGCCGCCGGTCTTGTTCCTGTCTTCTGCTGCGGCGAGTCCCTTGAGGTCCGCGAGGCCGGCACCTATGTCGAGCACGTCGTGAACCAGGTCAAGGCTGGTCTCGAGGGTCTCGAGATCACTTGCCCCAAGCAGGTCGTCGTCGCCTACGAGCCCATCTGGGCCATCGGCACCGGCAAGACCGCTACCGCCGAGGACGCTCAGGAGGTCTGCGGCGCTATCCGTGAGACCCTCAAGGAGATGTTCGGTGAGGAGCTCGCCGACGGCATCCGCGTTCTCTATGGTGGCTCTGCCAAGCCCGGCAACATCGCCGAGCTCGTCGCCAAGCCCGACGTCGACGGCGCCCTCGTGGGCGGCGCTTCGCTCAAGGCTGCCGACTTCGCCTCTATGGTCGTCAAGGCAGGCGAGTAGGACATATGGCACAGCGTCATCTTCCTGCACTCCTGATCATCATGGATGGTTGCGGCCTGGCTCCGGCCGATGGCGAGAACGCCGTCGCCGCTGCCAAGACGCCCTTCCTCGATAGCCTGTACGAGAAGTACCCCCACACCACGCTCGGCGCTTCGGGCGAGGACGTGGGTCTTCCCGATGGCCAGATGGGCAACTCCGAGGTGGGTCACCTCAACATCGGTGCCGGCCGCATCGTGTTCCAGGAGCTTTCGCGCATCAACAATGCCATCAAGGACGGCTCCATCGCCAAGAACGAGGTCTTCGTCAAGGCTATGGACGACGTCAAGGCTGACGGCAAGACTCTCCACCTCATGGGCCTTATGAGCCCTGGCGGTGTTCATTCTCACATGAACCACGTCGAGGCTCTGGTCAAGATGGCTGCCGAGCACGGTGTCAAGACCGTTCGCGTCCACGCCTTCATGGATGGTCGCGACGTTGACCCGCAGTCCGGTGCCGGTTACATGAGTGAGTTCTGCGCCTTCCTGGCTAAGATCTCCGAGGAGACCGGTTGCGACGCTCGCGTTGCCACCGTCTCGGGCCGTTATTGGGCCATGGACCGCGACAACCGTTGGGAGCGCATCCAGCGCGCCTACGATGTCATGGTCAACGCATCCGATGCCGATACCGACCCTGTTGCCGGTATCAAGGCCTACTACGAGAAGGATCCGCGCGGCGACGAGTTCGTCGAGCCCTTCGCTGCCCACAACGAGGGCATCCACGAGGGCGACGCGGCCATCTTCTTCAACTTCCGTCCCGACCGCGCTCGTCAGATGACTCGCGTGTTCACGGACAAGGAGTTCGACGGCTTTGAGCGCGAGCAGATCAAGCTTTCGCACTTTGTGACGATGACCGAGTACGACCCGACGTTTGACGTCGAGGTCGCCTTCCCCAAGACGTTCCCCGAGAACGTTCTGGCCGACGTTATCGCCGCCAATGGCCTGAAGCAGCTGCACACCGCCGAGACCGAGAAGTACGCTCACGTGACGTTCTTCCTCAACGGTGGCATCGAGGAGCCCAAGGAGGGCGAGGAGCGCGTGCTCGTCGCTTCCCCCAAGGTTGCTACCTACGATCTGCAGCCCGAGATGAGCGCTCCCGAGGTTACCGAGAAGCTCGTCGCCGCAATCAACGAGGATCGCGCTGATTTCTACATCGTGAACTTCGCGAACTGCGACATGGTTGGCCATACCGGCGTGTTCGACGCCGCCGTCAAGGCTGTCGAGGCCGTTGACGATGCCCTGTCCAAGGTTGTCCCGGCGATTCTCGCCAAGGGCGGCTTTGCGCTGATCACCGCCGACCACGGCAACGCCGATCACATGTTTGACGTCGCTTCCGACGGTTCCAAGCATCCGTTTACGGCTCACACCACCAACCGCGTGCCGTTCATCATTGTTGATGAGAAGGCACAGCTCACCGGTATCGAGGACGGTCGTCTCTCCGATATCGCCCCGACTATGCTCACCATGGCTGGTCTGGAGCCTTCCGCCGAGATGACGGGCCGTGTGCTCGCCACCGAGGCCTAATAGAAAACAAATACCGTTTTCTAGTAAGGGGGTTGTCCACAACCGGACAACCCCCTTTTT
>URTB01000236.1 GCA_900550595.1 uncultured Collinsella sp. | reverse complement strand
AAGGTCTTTTGGTTGGCGGTGATGCTTTGCTTGGCGAGCGCCTCCTGCGAGGCCGAGGAGGTCTGAACGCCCAGGGTAGCGGTGTTAAGCGTTTCGGTGGAAACGCTCAGCGACTCGCCGTCACTGCTCTTGCCGAATACGGCGGCGGCATCGTACAGACAGGTGCCAAGCGAGCTGATGTCGCCGCCCGCAGACTTGATGTCGCCAATGAAGATGTCCGCCTTTTTATCGCTGAGCGCGGAATCGGCCGAGGACGCATCGACAAAGGCGACCTTGAGACCCATGCGGCATGCGAGGGCACGAGCGGCATCGACCGCATAGCCCGTGAGGTTTCCGTCGGCATCCTGCATGGCCTGCGGTGCATCGGACGTATCGAGGGCGACCGTCAGGGTTCCCGGCGTGACCAGGGCATCGTCCGATACCGTGGGGGTAACGGTCTCGCGCTCGATCTGGTCGATCGTGGGCGTCGTGAACGTGGACAGTGGATTGAACGCGCATCCGCTCAGGCCCAAAACGGCAATGACCGCCGCGGCCCCAGCACCTAACCGAGCCGCATGCATCAAGCTGCCCCTCACCATGTCCACTACCCTGCCTTCTGTGTCGTATACGATCCGTGCCCCGCACGGAATATCGGGTTGTTCCCACCAGCTGACCTGGTATTTGACCCCACACTTGCGCACCGGGGCGTTTGCTCGGGAGGCCGCAGCCACCTTCACGACTGGCCCGCTCGCCCGCGAGGCGGTATTGCCCCAAAGAAAGTAGAACGGACGGTGCGGCTTACATCTAGGACGCGCCATGATCGCGCCGCGCGCACGCGGTCGCTTACGTGGATCCCTTTGACCGCGTCTGTCTTGGACTAGGATGGGCATTTCGTCCGTCCGCAACCACAGCCTGGCAGGAACGTAGCGCATTATAGCTAAGTTCAAGCTATAGTTTAAGGTTAGGGACGTTATTCGCATCGCGAGCACAGATTTCGCAGGTCGGGGCGGACCATTCGTGCCCCCATGAAGCCCGGAGCTCCCCCACGGGGAGCCCCGGGGCACCCGTCTCAGGGTGCCGTGTGCAAAAAACGGCAAATATGAGTACTGCTACCAATTTAGTAGCAGCGTATTTCCGCCCACGAGCCCTTTTTGAGTTCCGCACAGCCCGCTTGGCGCCAAGATATTCCACATTCGTTTATTATCTCTTCGCTGAATCCAGTTTTTCGGCCCAAGTTTCTTTATTTTTGCTGTCACTAATCTAGTAACAGTACTCATATTTGCCGTTTTTTGCACATGGCATATAAACAGACCCCCTATAAAGCCATAGTTTTACGCCGGCTTGAGCCCAAAGCACGCTCGGAGCGTATTCAGCAGAGCATCTTGCCTCTTTCGACGAGCCTCTACACGATTCTGATATCGTTTACCCATACGCTGGTGGATGCGCCATGCGAGCGCTTCCATCGCTTCCATGTCGCAGAGCATCTCGTTGTTGACCGTCGCGACCTCGATTCCCATGGACGCCAAACCCGTATTGCGTTTTTCATCGTGAATGCGCCCGCCGCGAGACGAATGGCCCTGCTCACCGTTGTATTCCAGGTCAAACCGAGCTGCTTCCTGATAGGCATCGCAAACCGCATACGGCATCCCCGAGATCGCCTGCGCACGGTCGTTGAACTCGATCTTGTGGTCGGTCTTAAAGGGACCGCAGGCAAATCCGCCATAAGAAAACGGAAGCGAAAACATGGCAAGCATGATGCATTCCATGGGTGAGCGCAGGTTTTCCGACAGAAAGGGGCACAGCCGCCGCAGCTGCTTGGCCGCGCTCCCCTTGCATGCCGCAAGGTAATCTGCCAGGCGATCGGGCGTCAGCACTGGCTCTACCTCAAAGTAGCCCACATCTGACGGCTGGTCCTTATCCTTTGCAAGCCTGTTCACGGTAGGCGAGCTGTAGGGAGGCAAATACTGCCCGCGATCGCTCAGCGAAATCTTGGAGCACAGCTCCTGGGCCAGGGCAAATGCCTGGATACAGCCGACTTCGCGCGCAACGGCGGCACAGAGGGCCTCGGGAGACAAGCTGTACACCCCCGGCTCCACCTCCAAAATCGAAGCGTCCGGCAGGCCTGTAGAACAAACGGACCAGCTTGCACCAGGCATGCGGCGACGCTGCTTTGCAGACCCCACCAGTAGGCACAGGTCTTCTTGAACCTCGCCACTCACGACCCCGATCCTCACCAAATCGGAAAGATAGATGTCCTCGGCCGAGGGCGACGATGCGCGCAGCACACGGCACTCTTCATCGGGAGCGAGGTCCCTCCAACTGATGTAACCCATTTGTCGGCGCTCGGCGCGCATCATGCGCAGCGCCGAGGCGCCAGTCAGGATTACAGAGGCCGCCAGTTGCTCGCTTGTCGGCTCGATGCGTCGCGCTATCTTCACTGCCACAAAACCACCCCTACCAAACGCGTGCGATAGCGAGGCCATCGAC
>URTB01000235.1 GCA_900550595.1 uncultured Collinsella sp. | reverse complement strand
GAAGATCGATGGCGAGATCGCGTACTTCAAGTCCTTTGCCGACCAGTATCAGGACATGCTCGATAGCTATGAGAGCCTGAAGCAGCAGTACGAGGATGCCTATGGCACCGAGCTGCCGGGCGATATTCAGGATGCGCTCGATAAGCTGCTGAGCGAGGAGAACCTCAAGAAGCTGCAGAGCGTGCTTACGTGCATGTACTACCTGCGCGATGCCGAGCGCGGCTTTGATATGTATGTGACCGAGGACGGCGTGAACTTTACGACGCTGACGACCAATGGCTTTAACGATCCGTATAACCATGGTCTGCGCACCTTTGCGGTGACCAACCAGGGTCTGTGCCTTGGTACCGCCAACCCGTTCTATGGCTGCCAGGTTTGGATCCAGCGCAAGGAGAATTCGGAGAATCCGATTGATCCCGGTACTCCGGATCCGACGAAACCCACCAATCCTTCGCAGCCGGGTGGCGGCGATCAGCCTGGTGGCAGCCAGACGGGCGGCAACGACCAGTCGAGCAGCACCACGACCACCGTCACGACGGCCACTAAGAAGACTCCGAAGGACGGCTCGCTGCCTCACGCTGGCGACTCGACCCTCACGCTGGTCTTGGGATTGCTGGTTGCAGCTGCCGCGGTGCTTGGCATTGCCCTCGTCTTGCGCAAGCGTTCTTGTCGCTAGGCGCGTCCGCGCAGCTCGATGTTTTTGATATCGTCGAAGTCGATGGCGATATCCCTGAGTTTGAGCAGCTTGAATGCGGGTAACACTTCGTCGAGAATGCCCGTGCGGCTACGATAGCCGTACATATCGTAATAGGTGACGCGCACCAGGTCGCCGCGTTTGAGGCCCTCGAGCTTTTTCGAAAGCTCGAGGGCGTTTTCTTCCGTGAGTTCGCATTTGGGCTCAACAGTGATCTCTTGTTTGCGCACGAGCTCGTAGTATCCCGTGAGGGCGGCAAAGGGCATAAACTGTGCGGCACGGCCGGCGCGGACGGCGCCGTTGGCGGTGAGCTTGGGGTCGGCGGATCGACGTCTTCCCTCGGGGTCCGCTAGACGTTCAAAAGGCGTCGGTGGCCGCATCGGCTGTTGTTGGGACTTAGGCACGATGTCCTCCTACCTGATCGTTGCGTTCGCGTGCGGTGGCGCCGGCGGTGAAGCTTAATCCCTTGACGAGCGCGTTCTTGCCGTACTTGCCCTTCACGGCCAGGACGGCGCGCGCCAGGTCGCGCTCGCGCTCATCGGCCTTAACATCGCTGAACAGGTCGATAGTGGCAAATTCCTCGGGCACCAGATTGCCAAATCCCAGGTTGATGCGCTTGACCGGTCGTTTGGGATCGACAGTCTGCGCCCAGAGCTCATCGAAATAGCCCATGATCTTCTTAAACGAATTGGTGCGCTCGGGCAGCTTGCGCGAGGCGTTGGAGTGCGCAAAGAGCGCGGCATAGCCACCACGCGGCTTGCCGCCGTGTTCGCCCACAAAGATGCCGTCAATCGCCTGTGCCTCTCGCACCAAACGTCGGCGTTCGTCATCGCGCTGGACGGGCTTGGGCGCGCGGGGTGCGAGCTTGGGGCCGGCGGTTGCGGCGGGTTCGATGCTCGACGTGCTCGAACGCAAATGCCCGCATCCGTCTACATATTGCGCTGTGCCGCTGGCGTCGAGGCGGCGTATGTCGGCGCGCTCGCTCGCGTAGCCTACAAAGAGCGAGATGCTGTTGCACACCACGTGCTTATCGACTAAGTCCAGCACAGCGTTGTCGACCATCTCGCGCAACACGGTGTAGGCTTGCTCATAGGCATAACCCTTCGATAGCACTTGCCCCGTGGTTGTTGAGGTTGCCTGCGGGCGATAGGCCTGAATATCGGCGATAGTTGTCGGCTCGCGCCCAAAGGCGTGGTCGATAAGATACTCGGCATTGACGCCGAGCTCGTCGTAGAGCAGGTTTTCGTCGAGCGCCGCGACGCCCATCAGATCGTAGACGCCGTATTTTTCGAGTCGTGCTGCCACGCCGGGCCCAATGCCCCAGATGTCGGTGATGGGGCGATGGGGCCAGATCTCCTTGCGAAAGGTCTCGTCGTCGAGTTTGCCGATGCGGCTGGGTACGTGCTTGGCGGTAATGTCGAGTGCCACCTTGGCCTGGAATAGGTTGGGGCCGATGCCAACCGTTGCCGTGATGCCGGTGCGCGCCAGGACCTCGTCGCGCAACATGCAGGCGAAGCCTTCAGCGTCGGTGTGATAGAGGTCCAGATAGGGTGTCACGTCGATAAAGCATTCGTCGATGGAGTAGACGTGCACGTCTTGCGGACTCACGTATTCCAGATAGATACCGTAAATTTGCGCCGACACCTCCATGTAGTGCTGCATGCGCGGTATGGCCTTGATGTAGTCGATGCCGTCGGGAATTTCGAACAGACGGCAGCGATTGTGTATCCCCAGGTCCTTCATGGCCTGTGTGATGGCGAGGCAGATGGTCGTGCGCCCGCGCGATT
>URTB01000234.1 GCA_900550595.1 uncultured Collinsella sp. | reverse complement strand
AGGTCACCCGCCAGCTGCGCAAGTTCAAGACCAAGGTCGTGGACAACCGCCAGGGTGGTGCCAGTGCCGCGGATGTCGCGCCGGTCGAGCGCGTTGAGGATCTGGCCGACCTGCTGCTGCCCGAGGAGGACGACGACCTGCTCGTCCGCGAGAAGGTCATCGATGTCACCCCGATGACCGAGGAGCAGGCGCTGGTGCAGACCGATTTGCTGGGCCACGACTTCTACGTGTTCGAGAACGCGACGACCGGTCTCATCAATGTGGTGTATCACCGTAAGAATGGTGGATATGGCATCATCAAGCCCCGCATCGAAACACTTGACGAGTAAAATACGTTAACTTGCATGAGTTAACGGTTGGCGGCCATCCCATGCGGGTGGCCGCCTTTTTACGTAAGGAGTCGCTTTGATGGACAAGGCCGCATCCGCCGGTCATTCGAACCGTTGCCGCATCGTCGTCGATACCTGCTGCGACTTTAGCCCCGAGGTCGCCGCGAACCTCGATGTCGATATCCTGGGTTTCCCTTTCATTATCGATGGCGAGGAGCGCACAGACGACATCTGGTCGAGCATGAGCCCTAAGGAGTTCTACGACCGCATGCGCGCCGGTGCCCGCGTG
Source organism: uncultured Collinsella sp. (assembly GCA_900550595.1). Lineage (GTDB taxonomy): Bacteria > Actinomycetota > Coriobacteriia > Coriobacteriales > Coriobacteriaceae > Collinsella. Next base: position 1,896 of record URTB01000234.1, on the reverse strand, counting down.
TCCACCTCGGCTGTGTCGCTCGGTCGCTATATCGAGTTTTTTACCGAGTGCGCCAAAGAGGGCACGCCCACGGTCTACCTGTGCTTTACCTCGGCGCTGTCGTCGAGCTACAACTCCGCGTGCCAGGCGGCAGATGTCGTGCGCGCCGAGTATCCCAACTTTGAGCTCTACGTGGTCGACAACGCTCTGCCCTGCGCGACCGGTGCGCTCTTGGCGCTCGAGGCCGTGCGCCAGCGTTCGGCGGGACTGACCGCCAAGCAGCTGGTCGATTGGGCAAACGAGGCAAAGACCTACGTGCACGGCTACTTTACGCTCGAGAGCTTCGACGCACTGGCTGCCGGCGGCCGCATTCCTCCCGCGGCGGCGCAGCTCACGGCAAAGCTCGACGTCAAGCCCGAGCTCTCCTACGACCTGGCCGGCTCGCTGTCGCTGATCGGCGTCAACCGCGGCCGCAAGAAGGCGCTCAAGTCCATCCTCAAGTCGTTCCGCGAGAACTACGTGCCCGATCGCACCATGCCCATCGCCATCATGACGGCCGATGCCGAAAAGGATGGTGACTGGCTCGAAGCCGCCATCCGCAAGGAGGAGGGTTGCGCCGACGTCACGATCATTCGCGGCTCCGTGGGTCCCACCATCGGCTCGCACGTGGGCCCCGGCATGGTGGGCTGCGCGTTTTGGGGTAAGAACCGCGCCGACAAGGCGTCGCTTTCCGACCGTATCGCCCGCCGCGTGCGCGGTCAGTAGGCAAGCGCTGCGTCCGTAATCGCCCTCGACTCACAGCCCAAACGCTGGCACCGAGTATTCAACCTGGTAACAACACCCAACCCAAAAGGAAAGGTTTCATGGCAAACAAGCTCTCCGTCGCATTCATCGGCACCGGAATTATGGGTGCCCCCATCGCCGGCCACATTCTGGACGCTGGCTATCCCGTCACGGTCAACAACCGCACCAAGTCAAAGGCTGCAGCGCTCGTTGAGCGCGGTGCCGTCTGGGCCGATACGCCGGCAGATGCCGCGGCGAACGCCGACGTCGTCTTTACCATGGTGGGCTATCCCTCCGAGGTCGAGGAGCTCTACCTGGCGGGCGACGGCCTGCTCGCGTGCACTAAGCCCGGCGCGGTCCTGATCGACCTCACCACGAGCTCGCCCGAGCTGGCGCGCGACATTGCCGAGGCCGCCCAGGTTTCCGGCCGCATGGCGTTTGACTGCCCCGTCACCGGCGGCGAGTCGGGTGCTATCGCCGGCACGCTTACGGCTATCGTGGGCGCTACCGAGAACGACATTGCCCCGGTCCGCGATATCCTTTCCACCTTTGCGGCAACCATCTGCTGCTTCGACGGCGCCGGCAAGGGCCAGGCTGCCAAGCTCGCCAACCAGGTGTCGCTGGGCGCCTGCATGGTCGGCATGGCCGATGCGCTGGCGTTTGCCGAGCTGAGCGGCCTCGATCTGGAGAAGACCCGTCAGATGATTCTGGGCGGCACCGGCAAGTCCGGCGCCATGGAGAGTCTGGCGCCCAAGGCGCTCGACGGCGATTACAAGCCCGGCTTTATGGTCGAGCACTTCATCAAGGACCTGCGCTTGGCGCTCGCCTATGCCGACGACCGCGAGCTTGCGCTGCCCGGCGCCGACGTGGCCTTTACGCTCTACGACATGCTCGATGCCATCGGTGGCGCCAAGCTGGGCACCCAGGCCATCACGGTGCTCTACAAGGAGGAGGCCGACGCCATCGCCGCCGGTCTTGACTGGTCGCAGTATCGTCCCGAGGAGCATGGTGCTCACGAGGAAGGCTGCGGTTGCGGCGAACATGGCGACGACCACGAGTGCGGTTGTGGCCACCACCATGGCGAGGACCACGAGTGCTGCGGCGGCCACGGCCATGACGACGGCCACGAGTGCT
>URTB01000233.1 GCA_900550595.1 uncultured Collinsella sp. | reverse complement strand
CCCAACAACCCGACCGGTGCCGTATATACGCGCGACACGCTGACGCGACTGGCCAATGTTCTGCGCGAGGCCAACGCTCAGCGCGATCCCGAGAATCCGATTATGCTCATCTCGGATGAGCCGTACCGCGAGATCGTGTACGGTGCCGAGGTGCCTTGGGTGCCCTCGATCTACGAGCACACCATCGTGTGCTACTCGTATTCCAAGTCGCTGTCGCTGCCGGGTGAGCGCGTGGGGTGGATCTTGGTTCCCAACACCAATCCGCAGGCTGCCCGTCTGATGCCGGCCGTTGCCGGTGCCGCCCGTACGCTGGGCTTCGTGTGCGCGCCGGCGCTCTTTCAGCGCGTAATTATCGACTGCATCGATGAGCCGAGTGACGTTGAGGCCTATGCACGCAACCGCACCGCGTTTACCGACGCACTAGCGGAGTATGGCTACACCTATGTTGAGCCGGATGGCGCGTTCTACCTATGGGTGAAAGCATTGGAGCCCGATGCGAATGCGTTTTGCGAGCGCGCAAAGAAGTATGAGTTGCTTGCGGTTCCCTCGGACAGCTTTGGTATGCCGGGTTGGTTCCGCCTGGGCTATTGCGTGAGTTACGAAACGATTGTCAATTCGCTACCCGCTTGGAAACAGTTGGCGGACGAGTATCGTTAAAAGTAAAGCGCTCTGCCTACAATGTTTTACGTGAAACGGGGTTTGGTGTTAAGCCGGACCCCGTTGTCATGGACGTTGTGTCTTTGGGATGGAGTGGTTTTACGACTATCGAAGGCAATGCGTACAATGAATATAAGCGACGGCCGTGCCAGATAAGGAGACCTGATGCCCTACCTGCTTTCTTGTGACATTCATACCCATACGATGTTCTCTGCGCATGCATATTCGACCATTGAGGAGAATGTGTACTGGGCGGCAGAGCGTGGCCTGCAGGTGCTCGGGTCTGCCGACCATCTGAGCTCTATGGTTACGGCTTGTCCCAATGACCTGCGCAGTTACCAATTCTTTATCAACCAGGATATCTGGCCGCGCATTTGGAGCGGCGTGCTGGTGCTGCGTGGTGCCGAGGCCGATATCGTTTCGCTGGACGGAAGCCTGTTTGGCGAGGACACTCCTGTCACGCTCGATATAGCTGGCGATTCGTACAGTCGTCAGCATTCGCTGTTCGATTTGGTTACGCGTAATTTGGATTATTTGGTTGCAAGCGTGCATAATCCACAGATTGCTGAGGGCGCGACGCTGGCCCAGGCGACCGAGATGTATATCAATGCCCTGGAGCACCCCAAGGTGTTCATGCTGGGTCACACGGGGCGTTCGGGCGTGCCGTTCGATATCGACGAGGTACTGTTGGCAGCTAAGGCCAAGCACAAGATTATCGAGATCAACAACCATAGTCTTGAACACGGTGTCGACACTGAGCATTGGGCTGTATGCCGCAAGATCGCTGAGCGTTGCGCTGAGCTAGGCGTGGGCATTGGCGTTTCGACCGATGCGCACATTGGCATGGCAATTGGTAAGCTCGATTACGCTCGCAAGATGCTCGACGAGATTCACTTCCCGTTGGATCTGATCGTGACGCGCGATCGCGAGACGCTGCTGCGCGAGATGGCGGCAGCCGGCGTGTGCGACCTGCGCAAGGGGATGTAGCGGAGTTTATAAACCAAGCGAGGGGGGCGGACCGGGCGGGTCGCCCCCTTTCTTGTCCCAAAAATCTACTGAGGTTGGTTAGCGGCGTTCGAGGACCGCTACGGTTTCGGTGTGGTCGGTGTGAGGGAACATGTCGACGGGCGTGATCTTGAGCAGTCGGTAGCCTCCGTCGAGGAGCTGATGCAGGTCGCGCTCTTGAGTTACGGGGTTGCAGCTGATATAGGTGATGCGGCGCGGCTTAAGCGCGCAGGCAGCTTCGAGGAACTCGGGGGTAGAGCCGGCGCGCGGCGGGTCGATGGAAAGGACGTCGATCCGCTCGTTGTTATCGGCGGCATCCAGGATGTAATCGGTGGCGTCGTCGGCCATAAACCAAGCGCTGCGGGTGAGGCCGTTGAGCTCGGCATTGCGACGTGCATCGGCAATGCCCGCCGGGTTGCGCTCTACGCCGAGCAGCATGATGCCGATACCCTTGTTCTGGGCATCTTTAGCTGCGCAAAGGCCGATGGTACCGCTGCCACAGTAGGCATCCATGAGCACATCGCCCTGGCGCAGATCCATGCCGTCAATCGCGAGCTGATAGAGCAGCTCGGTCTGCTGCGGATTGGTCTGATAGAACGCGGTAGGGGAGATATCGAATTCGCAACCGAGCAGCTGGTCGCGCATGCACTCGGCGCCATACACGATGCGGGTTTCCTCGCCGAGGATGGCGTTGCCGGGACGTCCGTTGATGTTTTGGGCGACGGTGACGATGCGCGGATCGAGTGCGGCGACAGCCTCAAAGAACTCCTGCGCATGCGGCAAGTCGCGCTGAGCGGTCACGAGCGTGACCATGACCTGGTCGGTACGCCAACCGCAGCGGACGACGGCATAGCG
>URTB01000232.1 GCA_900550595.1 uncultured Collinsella sp. | reverse complement strand
CTTAAAGCCGTGCAGTTCGTAGAACTTCCACGAGCAGTTGGAGTCGGTGTACAGGTGCGCCCTCGTCGCCCCGCGCGAGGACAGGTACGAGACTGCGGCGTCGAGCAACACCGAGCCAACGCCCAGGCCATGGACGTCGCGATCTACGGCAAGCAGCGTGACCTCGTTGTCGTGTGGTAACGGGCTGCTTTCGAGCAGGCGGTTGTTGGTTCGGATGGTTGCGCGCACAAACGAGAGATACTCGGCGCAGGCATCGGGCTCCAGCTCGCGCATTTGCGATAGCAGTGCGCGTTCGGTATCCAGCCAATGTTCCTTAACGGTGGCGCCGGAGCTCTGTCCCGCACGCGCGAGCGCAATGCCGCGCGCCTGACCGTCGATTACGGCAACCTGCGAAAACGTCGAAGACGAAAGGCAATAGGCGAGGTCGCACGCGGCCTCGAGGCGGTTGTACTCATCGTTATCCGAATTGTTATGCCAAAGCTGCTGCAGAATCAACGCGATGGCGTCGAAGTCTTCGGTATCAAACGGTCGGTAGAGAACCCGCGAGACCATGGTGCCTCTTTCTTTTGCGGATGCATATCGAGCACAGTTCTACCACGCTATTGGCATCTAATTATGGTGCCCCTGTGTTCCATGAACTCACCGTGCCCGGTGCCGTGCCCATCCCCTCCGCTCGCAAACTTTTTCTGCATATGCGCCCGTTGCGGGGTGCATCGATGCGCTCGATGCGCTACATTGAATCAGTATTTTCAATGCCGCTGCGCGAGCGCTGCAGATCGACGTATCACCGGCTCACAGAGCACGGCGGCGTACCAGACAGGAGGACTGCATGGGATCTGATGTGAAGATCGCACGCGCGTTGATCTCGGTTACCGATAAGACGGGCGTCGTCGATTTCGCACGGACGCTGGTCGATGACTTTGGCGTCGAGATCATCTCTACGGGCGGCACGGCTCGTGCCATCGAGGACGCGGGCGTCCCCGTAACCCCCATCGAGGAGTTCACGGGCTATCCCGAGATGATGGACGGCCGCGTTAAGACCCTGCACCCCAAGGTTCACGGCGCGCTGCTGGCCCGCCGCGATTCCGAGCAGCACATGCAGGAGGCTGCTCAGCACGGCATTAAGCTGATCGACCTGGTCGTCGTCAACCTGTACGAGTTCGAGAAGACCGTCGCCAACCCCGAGGTCACCTTCGCGGACGCCATCGAGCACATCGACATCGGTGGCCCCTCCATGCTGCGCTCTGCCGCCAAGAACGCCGCGAGCGTTACCGTCATCTCCGACCCGGCCGACTATGATGCCGTCCTGGCCGAGATGCGCGAGACCGGTGGCTGCACCACGCTTTCCACCCGTCGTCGCCTGCAGGTGAAGGTCTACCAGACCACCGCCGCCTACGACACGGCTATCTCCCGTTGGCTTGCCGCCCAGGCAAGCGACGTGGCGGACACTTCTGCCAAGCTCGAGATCTCGCTGGAGAAGGTCGACGACCTGCGCTATGGCGAGAACCCGCAGCAGAAGGCTACGGTCTATCGCTTTGCCGAGGGCTGCGAGAACACTGCGAGCTCGCAGTTCCCGCTCGTGGGCTCCGAGCAGATCCAGGGCAAGCCGCTCAGCTACAACAACTATCTGGATGCCGACGCCGCTTGGAACCTGGTCCGCGAGTTCGACGAGCCGGCCTGCGTGATCCTCAAGCATCAGAACCCCTGCGGCTCCGCCGTGGCCGAGGGCATCACGGCCGCCTACGACCGCGCCTTCGCCTGCGATCCCAAGAGCGCCTTTGGCGGCATCATCGCCTGCAACCGCGAGGTTCCCTATGAGCTGGTTGAGCACTTTGCCGATCAGAACAAGCAGTTCGTCGAGGTTATCATCGCTCCGAGCTACACTGCCGAGGCGCTCGAGCGCATGGCCAAGCGCCCCAACCTGCGCGTGCTGGCCACCGGCGGCGTGGACCACGGCGCCCAGGTGGAGCTGCGCTCCGTCGACGGCGGCATGCTGGTGCAGGAGGTCGACCACGTGACCGAGGATCCTGCGACCTTTACGTTCCCCACCGACCGCAAGCCCACCGACGCCGAGATGGCCGAGCTCGAGTTTGCCTGGAAGGTCTGCAAGGGCGTCAAGTCCAACGCCATCCTGGTCTCCAAGGATAAGGCCGGCATTGGCATGGGCCCGGGTCAGCCTAACCGTGTTGACTCCGCACTGCTTGCCTGCGAGCGCGCCGAGGACTTCTGCGAGCGCGAGGGCGTGGAGAAGGGCGGCTTTGCCTGCGCAAGCGACGCATTCTTCCCGTTCCGCGACAATGTTGACGTGCTTGCCGCGCACGGCGTGACCTGCATCATCCAGCCCGGCGGCTCCAAGCGCGACGACGAGAGCATCCAGGCTTGCAACGAGCACAATATTGCTATGGTCTTTACAGGCGCTCGCCACTTTAGGCACTAAGTTTCGCCCCGGGACAAAATAATCTCTGCAAAAGACGGTCGCTCCGTTTGGAGGGCCGTCTTTTTGGTATAAGAGGACGGAATGACTAACACGAA
>URTB01000231.1 GCA_900550595.1 uncultured Collinsella sp. | reverse complement strand
ATATGGAGAAGGAGGTCCCCCACCGTCCGAATTCCCAGACGGCGAAGGGCCTCCTCGCGTTTACCCGAAACATATTTGAGTCGCGCGATATCCTCGTCGAGCGCATTGCTCTGGGCAAAGCGCTCCGAGACGCGCGGCACGGAGCACAGCTCGGACATGGGCAGATGCCTACTCGATCGAGAAGATCACGGGATAGAGCGGCTGCTCGCCACGATGGGCGTCGATCTCCAGATCGGGCTGGGCCTCCTCGATGGCGTCGACGATCTCCTGGAAGGCCTCGTCGGACAGCTCCTCGCCGGCTAGAATCGTCAGCGCATCGCCCTCCTCTTCCTCCTGCATACGGTTGATGCAGTCGAGCGTAACCTGCTTTACATCGGAGCCGACCACGTCGATGGAGCCGGCGATAATGCCCATGACGTCACCGGAGTGAATCGGCGAACCGTCAGAGGCGCTGGAGTCGCGAACGGCACGCGTAACCTCGCCGTCACGAACCTCGCTGATGGCGTCGACCATAGCGGCGACGGCATCCTCGAGCTCGGAATCGGGCAGGACCGCGAACAGCGCGGAGAAGGCCTGCGGGACAGTCTTGGTGGGAACGACAGAAACCTTCTTGTCGGTGCAGGCAGAAGCAGCAGCCTCGGCGGCCATGCGGATGTTACCGTTGTTGGGCAAGATGATGACCGAAGTCGCGTTGACCTGGTCCACGGCGCCCAGCAGGTCGGCGGTCGAGGGGTTCATGGTCTGGCCACCAGACACGATCACATCGACACCAAGGGAATTGAGGATGTCGGCCTCGCCGGAACCGGCGGCAACGGCGACAAAGCCCAGGGCCTTGGCGGGCTCGGCGGCCTTTTCCTGGTCCTCGTGAATCTTGGCGGTACGGTCGTGGGCCTCCATCTCCATGTTGTGAATAAAGACTTCGTAGATCTGACCGAGCTGCAGCATGTGCTCGAGCACCAGATTAGGGGTGTTGGAGTGCACGTGGATCTTGTAATCGGGATATGCGCCCACGAGCAGCTCGCAGTCGCCCATTGATCCCAAGAACTTAAGGCACTCGTCCTCGTCAAACGGGGCATCGGCCTTAAAGAGGAACTCGTTGCAATAACGGAACTCCGAGCCCTCCCAGTCGTCGTTGGCCTCAATCTCAACGCGATCGAGGGCCGCGTCGCGAGCGGAGCCGGCAGAGTCAAACGTTGCAGAGAAATCCTCGACCACGGTGCTGCGGCCAAGAGCGGCGGCAACGAAGTTCTCGAGGAAGATGGCAAAACCGAAGGCGCCGGAATCGACCACACCGTTCTCCTTGAGGACGGGCAGTAGATCGGGAGTGCGGGCGACGGACTGATAGGCCTCGACGACGATGGCGTCAAGTGCATCCTCGGCAGAGAACTTCTTCTTCTCGCACTCGTCGGCCTTGGTCGAGACGTCACGCAGGACCGTGAGGATCGTGCCCTCAATGGGCTTGCGGACGGCCTGGAAGGCTACCTTGACGGCGCGACGGAAAGCATGGGCGATGTTAGCGGACGTAACGGGCTCATCGGCAGAGACGAGGCCCTCGGCCACGCCGCGCAGAATCTGCGAGGTGATGACGCCGGAGTTGCCGCGGGCACCCATCAGGGAGCCGTGGGTGATGGCGCCGGCGATGGCCTCCATGTCGGCGTCGGCGGGAAGCGCCGAGAGCTCCTTGGTCACCGAGGCGAGCGTGAGCGACATGTTGGTGCCGGTGTCGCCGTCAGGCACGGGGAAGACATTAAGCTTGTTGATCTCCTCGGCCTTGTCGGAAACGGCAGCCGCAGCGATCGGAAAACAGGTGCGAATGGTCTTTGCAATCATGGGTATTTGAATCTCCGTTTTCGGATGCTAGTTCAGACGGCTCTTGAGCGCGTCGATGTGAATACCGATCTTAAGGCTGGCGGGATCGATCTGGGCGATCTCCTGCAAGGTGAAGGCAACGGAGCTCGAAAGATTGTGGCAGACGGACTTCATGTTGACGCCGTTCTCGAGCACGACGTGAAGGTCGACCGTGAGGCCGTTCTCGTCGGCGGAGACAAGCACGCCCTTGCGGAGGCGCTGACCGGCAAGCAGGCGCACGCTCTCGGCGCCCTGGAGCTGCTCGGCCATACCGACGACGCCGTAGCACGTCATCGCGGCATAGCCGGCAATATCGGCAATAACGTCGTTCGAGACGCTCAGGCTGCCGTTAATGGTCTCAGACACAAGAATCTCCTTATCTGGTGCTCGCAGCACCATGTCGTGGGAGCAATCATTGCAATATTTTACAACGACCACGCCATGTTGGGGCGACGGGGTTCACGATTACATCCTCGACACGAAATGTTGATACGGTAACGTTCGCGTTAAGCAATCGCGACATGAAAAAACCCGCCGCATAGCGACGGGTTTAACAACCTGGCTCCCCGGGTAGGACTCGAACCTACAACAGCGCGGTTAACAGCCGCGTGCTCTACCATTGAGCTACCGAGGAATTTAAAGCCCAGCAGAATGGGCTGAGAAATTCTGGCTCCCCGGGTAGGACTCGAACCTACAACAGCGCGGTTAACAGCCGCGTGCT
>URTB01000230.1 GCA_900550595.1 uncultured Collinsella sp. | reverse complement strand
TCATCCGGTTCCACCGGGCCGCGCGGCAAGGAGATATATTGCCAGACCGGAGGGGGCCCCGGGAGCGGGAATCATGCACTCCATATTTTGTTCACAAATGAATAGAAGCCTCAGTTGCTTCACTGAGGCCGTATTCGAAGCAGCAGCTTCTGATATTGGCGATGACCAGCTGGTTTATAGGTGTTAAGGCATCGGCCATCTCTGCTGGGCTACTTTACTCTAAAGACATTAGGTTTTGGTTTCCTGTCCGTAAAAGGCTGGTTTTGGCCGCCAGGCGTCCTTATATATAGAGAAGATCTGGTTCGAACCCGCGTCGCGACAACAAAAAAGCGACCGGCATCCGCCAGTCGCTTTTCTATTCTATGGTGGGCCGTCAGGGGTTCGGGCCCGCTGCGCGGGCGACCGCTGCGGCGCTTTCGCGCCTTGCGCGCTGCGCTGGCAAACGCTCGCGCGTTTCCTCAGCTCCGCGCCCTTTCGGGTTCGAACCCATGAAGGGGCGACAAAAAAGACGGCCAACCGAAGTTGACCGCCTCAACAATCTTTGGGTGGGCCGTCAGGGGTTCGAACCCTGGACCTTGGGATTAAAAGTCCCCTGCTCTGCCAGCTGAGCTAACGGCCCGCGGGTGGCATTGTACCACGGTCTGGGACTATTCCCAACTCCATTGGCCGTTCTGGAAAATCACAACTTCGCGTCCATCGGGCGTAATGCCCACAATATCGATGTCGTCCGTACCGATCATAAAGTCGACGTGCGTGCTCGAAACGTTGACGCCATGCTCAATGAGCTCCTCTTTGGACATATCATATCCACCCTCAATGCACTCGGGGAAGCCGACTCCCAGTGCAAGATGGCAGCTGGCATTCTCGTCATAGAGCGTGTCATAGAACAGGATGCCGCTTTCGCGAATCGGCGTGTTCTTGGAAATGAGCGCAACCTCTCCCAGATGAGCAGCGCCCTCGTCAGTATCGATGATACTTGCGAGTGTCGCCTTTCCCACACGGGCGTCGTAATCCACCACACGACCGTTCTCGAACTTGATCCAAAAATCGTCGACCTTGTTACCGTGATGGATAAGCGGCATTGCGGAATAGACGATTCCGTCAGCACGCATACGATCGGGCGAGGTGAAGACCTCCTCGGTGGGGATGTTGGGGAAGAAGGGGTGACCGTCGGGGGTCTCGCCCTTACCGCCGGCCCACTCATGCCCCTTCGTCATACCAATTACCAGGTCGGTTCCATTCGAAGCGGTATAGCGCAGGCAGTCGAAACGATTTTCGTTCAGAAAGCGCAGGTTCTTTTCAAACGCCGCATCGTGAAGCTCCCAGTCACTCTCCGGATCTTGGCCGTCAGCACGGGCGGTATGCAGAATCGCAATCCATAGTTTATAGATTGCAACCTCATCGGCGTCTCCCGGGAACACCTCGCGCGCCCAAGCCACGACCGGCGCTCCGGCAATGCACCACGGGTTGATGTTGTAATCCAGTCCGCGGCGGAAAATCTTGCACTGCGTGTTCCTCGCCTTGGAAGCGGCAGCGGGCTTGGCAGGATCGATGCCCTTGAGAGCGGCGGGGTCAGCACCCTCGATAAAGATAAAGCAGGCACCGTCCTGGGCCAGAGAATCCAGCTGTATGCGCTTCCACTCGGGCGTCTGCCCAAAATAGCTTTTCTCGACATGCTCGTACGCAAGCCTCGTCACGGCGTCGTCGGCCCAGATGACCGTCACGTGACCGGCACCGGCGTCATAAGCCTCCGCAACCACCACGCGCGCAAATGATGCGCACTCGACGGGAGACTGAACGACGACCTCCTGGCCGGGCTTAACGTTTACACCCTTGCGGACAACGAGACGCGCATAATTTTTAATCTTGGGCTCAAGGGTCTTCATGCCCTCAAGAGCTTCCTCGACCGTTAGGGCAGCTCGAATCATGTGCCACTCCATCTATCTATAGAACAGTAAAAAGGCGCGCCGCAAAAACGACGCGCCTTATATCTTAGCGATATGTATGGATACAAACGCTACTTCTTCTTGGAGTCCTTCTTGTCCTCCTCGGCAGCCGAGCGCTCGATAAGAGCGTTGAGCTTGTTCTCGGACATGCCCTCGGCCTGCGCGCGGTACATGTTGCGCAAGGGACGAATACGAACGAAGTCGTAGATAAAGTCACCCAGGATGATGACATAGGACAAAACGATGCCGACCATCTGAACAGGACTGGACACCGTGCCGCCGGGAGCGAAGTAGAGCGAAGCCCAAATTGCCACGACGAGTACCATGCCGATGGCGAGCACGGCCCACCAGATACGACGGCGCTTGGTGTAGTCCTCATCCTGCTTGAGAAGAATATTCGACACCGTATAGATACGATCCTCGCGAGCACGCTGCTTGGCCTTGCGGGCGCGCTTCTCCTCCTTGGAAAGGCCTTCCAGGTTTTCACCCTTCTCGAGCTCTTTGCGGCGAGCTTTAGACGAAGCCGGCACGACGCGAACGGAGCTCGCTGCTTGGCGGGCGGGTTTAGCAGATGCGGCGGACTTGCGCGCAACCCCGGTAACTTCGTGGGATTGCGTGCGCTTGTTCGTGGCGC
>URTB01000229.1 GCA_900550595.1 uncultured Collinsella sp. | reverse complement strand
TCGCGGTCGCGCTTGGAAAGGCGGCGGCCATCCGGTGACATGAGCAGCGGAATGTGCGCGTAGTGCGGCGTGGGAAGTCCCAGCAGATGCTGCAGGTAGATTTGGCGGGGCGTGGAGCCCAGCAGGTCGCATCCGCGCACGACCTCGGTAACGCCCATGGCGGCGTCGTCGACCACCACAGCCAGCTGGTAGGCAAACACGCCGTCGCTGCGGCGCACCAAAAAGTCGCCGCACTCGGTGGCGAGTGCTTCGCATTGGGCACCATACGTGCGGTCCACGAATTCGATCACGTCGCCCGCGAGGTCGTCGATGTCGGGCACGCGCAGGCGCGTGGCCGGGGCGCGCAGGGCACTGCGGCGGGCGACCTCTTCGGCCGAAAGGCCTCGGCAGGCGCCGCGGTAGATGGGCGTGCCGTCGCTGGCATGCGGCGCGCTCGCGGCGTGGAGCTCGGCGCGCGTGCAAAAGCAGGGATAGGTGAGGCCGGCGTCTTGCAGCTGTTGCAAGGCGCTCTCGTACAGGTCGAGGCGATCGTGCTGGTAGTAGGGGCCTTCGTCCCACTGAAGCCCTAGCCAGGCCAGATCGTCAATCAGCTGAGCGGCAAGCTCGGGGCGCTTGCAGCGATCGTCCAGGTCCTCGATGCGCAGCACGATGTTGCCGCCCTGGCTGCGGGCCGAAAGCCACGAGCACAGGCAACTGAACACGTTGCCCAGGTGCATGCGGCCCGAGGGCGACGGGGCAAAACGGCCCACGACAGGTGCGGGAACGGAGGCGGGTTGCGACGTTGGTGCATCCGCGGCGGGCGTTGCTATGTTGCGTGTTTTGATATCCATGCGGACGAGTATAGCGCGGGGCACGGTAGGGAAGGCGTTTCCGTGGCTCGCAAGTTGGCGGCGCTGCGCATTGCGCACGGTGGGTCTGCGGCCCAACGTCTCGATCGCCGTACGCCGACTCGGCCTTATACACGACAGAAACCCCGGCAGCTCTTCGCAACTGCCGGGGTTTCCGCGGAAAAGGGGGACATGATCCTCGAGCGAACGGGAAAGGGGCAACCGTTTTCGCTCAACTGCTTTATGCCCCTCGACTGACGGCTCAATCAGCGCATGCCGAGCCCACACAAAGCCGCTACACCTGTGACGGAGCTGTGAAGTGGTATCTATCGTTGGCGCGGGACTCGGCCAAAGAACGTCCCAAACGACAAATTTGTTGCAGTCCGTCGGTTCAACCCAATGATCCGTTTTCCTCCGTCCCCAATAGATCATTAGGAACGTCCCCAAGTGCCAGACTCGGGTGGGACTTTTGTCCCATTTGACGTTCCGTTGGCCCAGATATTCGTCATGTGTGCCCGCAAACGTGGGACAATGGCGATGTTGGTTTTACAGACAAAGGATATGCCTATGAACGCCCCCGTTGCCAATACTTGTCGGCAGCGCTGCCTGTTTGCGCGATTCGCTTCCGTCTGCGTGCTCGTCGCGCTTGCGTTGTTGCTGCTGCCTGTCGCCGCGCACGCCGACGGCTACTCCATGACCCAAACCTATATCGGCGCCACGGTCGAGGCCGACGGCTCGCTGACCGTTGTCGAGGGACGCCAGTTTGATTTCGATGACGACATCAACGGCGTGTTTTGGGAGATCAATACAGGCTCTAACCAGCAGGGCGGCGCGGCGGGCGTCAATGTGCTGAGCGTCGAGGAAGAGGACACCGCGTTTGACAAGGTCGACAGCGCAAACAAAGGCGACGACGGCGTTTACACGGTGGAACAGTCCGACGATGGCGTGAGAATCAAGGTGTTCAGCCCCCACGAGAGCGGCGACAGCGCAATCTATTACGTGAGCTACACCATGACCGGTGCGGTTATGAACTGGGCCGATACCGCCGAGCTCTATTGGAAATTTGTGGGTGACGGCTGGTCTGCGGATTCCGATGATGTCGAGATGGAAGTGTACTTCGCAAATGCCGCCGCCGGGACGGCGGCCGTCAAGGGCGATAACTTCCGCGCATGGGGCCACGGCCCGCTGACGGGCGACGTGTCGCTCGATGCGGACGAACCCATGGTCACCTATACCATTCCCTGCGTGCATCAGGGCGAATTCGCCGAGGCGCGCATCGCCTTCCCCAGCGATTGGGTGCCTTGGCTTTCCGCTTCGAGCGAGGAGCGCATGTCAACGATCCTGGGCGAAGAGAAGGAATGGGCCGACGAAGCTAACGCCCGCCGTGCTCACGCTCGCATGATTGCCAATGCACTTGCCGTGCTAAGTGTTGTCGCGGCGGTGGCCTTTACCGGCACAATCGTTGTGCTCAAGCTGCGCCGCCGCAAGCCCAAGCCGCTTTTCCAGGACGAGTATTTCCGCGATGTGCCTTCGGTCGACCATCCCGCCGTGCTTTCGGCCCTCATGAGTTGGAACGAGGTGCCCGATCAGGCATATATCGCCACGCTCATGAAGCTCACCGACGACCGTGTGATCAAGCTGGAGCAGGCGACCGTGACCAAGGCCAAGAAGGGTCTGTTGGGGCGTGAAAAAGAAGAGCAGACGTATCGCGTGACGGTGAGTGATGCGGGCTGGAAGTCGGCCAAGGGCATTGACC
>URTB01000228.1 GCA_900550595.1 uncultured Collinsella sp. | reverse complement strand
CAAGGGCAGCCGGAGCACGGCGGGACTTTCAAACTCAAAAATCGTACCACGGCGCAAGGCCAGCGAGCGGGGCGGACACGCTACCTCAGTCGATATACATGTCCTCCCATACAAACCGCACGCAAAGATTATGCAAGGTCGAATTATGCAAGGTCGCATAATTCGGCGTATATGCCCTTTCGCACGGTTACTCCACCGGTTTGAAGATGGTGGCCTGGCCAAAGACGTCGCGAATGAGGGCTTTGGCCTCATCCTCGGTCTGCGGGATGCTCGGGGCTGCGCCCTGGTGGCCGAAGGGACTGCCGGCGCCGGGATTGGACTCCCAAGGGGCCGCGGGGGCGCCATCGCTTGTGGAAGCGGACGTCGCGACCGCGGGGGCCGAGGGAGCCGCAGCGGCGGGCTTGGACGCAGGCGCCGCTGCCGGCACGTCGAACGGAGGAAGATTGTCCCCGCTCGCATCGCCGGCGAAGCCGCCGACCATGGCGTCGTCGTAGGGCACCTGCTCGGATTCCCAGGACGCAACCTGTGCAGACGGCTGAGCCTTGGGAGCGGACGAGCGCTCGGGCGCGCGGGGCGCGGGCTCGGTCGGAAGCTTGCCCGTGGCGGGAGCACCGGCAGGGTTGTCGGAGCGCAGCCAGGGGGCCTTAGCCAGGTCGGATGACTTGGGCGCAGGCGCGGCAGCGGGCTTGGGCGCGGGAGCCGGAGCAGCAGGTTTGGGCGCAACGGGCTTAGGCGCCGACGGAGTCGGTGCCGCTACCGGTGCCGCTTTTGGCTGCGTCGCGCTGGCGCTCAAGGATGCAGGGGCCGCCGAGGACACGGGTTGCGGGTCCGCAGATGCCGCAGCCCGTGCAGATGGAGAATGCTCCTCATGTTGAGGAGCCGGCGTGCCACCCCCATCCAGGACATAGTCGACGGTACGACGACCGAAGACCGCACTGACTGTCGGCAGGACTACCGACTGCGTGTCGGCGCGGCCGAGCATCTTGATGGCAAAGGTCGAGCCCGCGGGGAACGAGACCGTGAGCTTGGAGCCATCGTCGGCCGTGGCGCGGGCGTTGAGCAAAAGCCCCGCGTAGGAGGCCTGACGAGCCTTGACGCGCTCGACGACCTCGGCCCATTTGCGCTGGAGCTCGCCGGCGTCCTCGACCGCGGGGGTCTCGGCAGCACCGGCGGCGGCAACCTGGGCGGCGCTGTTGGGCTGGGACTGACGTGCCGGCGCAGCGGCAGGTGCGGGAGTCGGGACAGCGGCGGGCTGGGACTTCGGAACCGGTGTAGGCTGAGGCGCAGGAGCCGCGGGCTTGGGGGTCGGCGTGGGCGCAGGCTGGGCCGACGGAGTGGCAGCGCCGCGGTCCCAGGGCATGCCGCCCTGGTGCGCGGACGCAGCGGCGGGAGCGGCAGATGCCACAGGGGCAGCAGCTCGAGCGCCCGAGATCAGCGTCGGTTGCTGCGTCGTCGCAGGCGTGGCCGCGACAGCCGCGGGCGCAGCGCCCGCAGCAGCCACGCTCGCCGGTACCGCAGCGTTGGCAACCATGGCCTCCAAGCGTGCCACGCGCTCGGCCAAAGCCTCAATCGTTAGATCGGCCTCGGGACGCGTCAGGCGCGTGCAGGCGATCTCGAGCACCAGACGCACGTCGCTCGCACCCCTCATCTCCAGCGCGGCATCGTCGAGCACCGTCAGCACGCGAGCCAAGCGGTCGGCAGGATGCTCGCCAAAGGCAGCGGCCTCGGCAGCGAGCGCCTCGGCCTGCTCGGCACCGCCCTCAAACAACTCGGCACGGGCACCGGCAACGCAGGCAACATACACATCGCGCACGTGCGCTACCAGGTCGCGCGTCAGTTCCAGCAGATCGTTACCTTCCTCGACCTGCGCGCGAATCAACCCATAGAGCTCGGCGACATCGCGATCGGCAATGGCACGCGCAAACTCGCCCAGAATCTGGTCCGAAACCTCGCCCAAAAGCGAGCGGGCATCATCCGCATGCACGGTGCCGTTGCCGAAGACGCTCAGCTGCTCCAGCGTGGAGAGCGCGTCGCGCATGCCGCCCTTGGCATGGCGCGCCACGATGGCGAGCGCCTCATCGTCGTAGTCGAAGCCCTCCTGCTCACACACGTAGGCCAGGCGATGCTCGATATCCTCGTTACCGATGCGGTGGAAATCGAAGCGCTGGCAGCGCGAGAGGATGGTCTCCAAAATCTTTTGCGGATCGGTGGTGCACAGCACGAAGATCACGTGCGCCGGCGGCTCCTCGAGCGTCTTGAGCAGCGCGTTAAACGCCGCCGTCGTGAGCATGTGGACCTCGTCGATGATATAGATCTTGTACTTGCCGCGCACCGGGGCAAAGTTGACGGAGTTGATGATCTCCTCGCGCACGTTGTCCACGCCCGTGCGGCTTGCGGCGTCGAGCTCGTAGACATCGGGATGGTTGCCCTCGGCGATGAGCTCGCACTCCTCGCAGGTGCCGTCGGGCATGCAACCGCTCGCACCCTCGGCGCGCGCCGTCTCGGCATTGCGGCACAGCAGCGCCTTGGCAAGAATGCGCGCCATGGTGGTCTTGCCCGTGCCGCGCGGTCCGCAGAACAGGTAGG
>URTB01000227.1 GCA_900550595.1 uncultured Collinsella sp. | reverse complement strand
GGCGCGTTTTTAGCGCAGCGCGGTCGGCGTAAGCCGACCGGATAAATTTTGAGCTCCGATCAAAATATAGACATCCCTCCTATTCAGCCACGCCCTCATCGCGTTCAGCATCAACCCAGATCCCCAAACATGTACACCACCCTCCAAAAACGATATTTTTCGATATCTTTGGAGGCTGATGCACATACTTGAAACCTATGACCGCACCCAGTCCCGACCGTTTGCCGAGCAATAGGGTCGCGATCGTCGCCGAACATGTACTATGTACGGGCATTGTCCAATCCCGTAACTCAAAGGACCCCATCTTGCCCGTCGTCGCCGCCATAACCGTTACCTCACATGCCTCGGATGCCATGGTCGCTATCCCATTTTGGCTCGAGATGTTCGCCGTTGTCGCTGCATCGATCTCGGGTGTGCTGGTTGCGCGCGAACACAAGCTCGACCTGGTGGGCGCGGTCGCACTCGCGGTAGTCTGCGGTCTGGGCGGCGGTCTTTTGCGCGACATGACACTCCAGGTCGGCAACGTCTACATCCTCAACCAGCCAATGGCGCTGCCGCTCTCCATCGCCACGGCGGCCATCATTTACATCTTCCCGGCAATCGTCGATAAGCCCGACAAACTCATCCCCCTGCTCGACATCATCTCGGTCGGCATCTATGCGGCAACCGGCGCAGACAAGGCACTGGTCTACGGATTTGCACCCGTCGTTTGCATCATGATGGGCTTTTTCACCGCGGTGGGCGGCGGCATGCTGCGCGACGGCTTTATGGGCGTGGTTCCGGGCATTTTCCAACGCACCAACTTTTATGCCATCGCGGCCATCGCCGGATCGGCAAGCTATGTAAGCCTCGTCATGAGTGGCTTGGTCAGCAATGTCGCCGCGCTGGTCGTATGCGTTATCGTGACCATGGGTCTGCGCTGGCTCTCGCTGCGCTTTGACATCAAAAGCCCCACCGAAGAAGACATCGCGCACTTTTTACATCGCAAAAAGTAGATAGCACGGCACGACCTTTCGAAATGCAACCGAGAGGTTCTTTTAGAGCGCTCGCACGTTGGGTACCCTGTTAGATATATGCCGAGTATCTAACGAAGGATTCACTATGCCTTGCAACCTAGAACCGTCGACCAAGCGCCACAAAGCGCAGGCCCGCATCGCCCTCCTATTCGTACTGATTGCGCTTGCGCTGACCGTACTTCCCACGGCGTCGTTCGCCGGCACAGACACCGCGGGCAACGTACTCGCAACCGAAGCTGACTCAAATCCGTCTGGCGTCGCGGGCGACCTGTACTGGGCTGGCCAAAGCCTTAACCTGGACGATGCCTCCATCGGCCGCGATATTATCGCGGCAGGCGACAGCCTATCGATTCGCGACTGCACCGTAGGCGGCGCCATTCGCCTGGCGGCGCGCACCATCGATATCTCCAAAACCGCAATCGATGGCAGCGTGACGGTAGCCGGTCAGCACGTCGTGCTCAACACCGGTAGCACCGCCAACTGTTTTTACGCGATGGGCGATACTGTTGCCCTGCGAGGCTCCACCAAGTCGGCAGCACTTGCAGGCGATACGGTGACCATCGACGGCACCGTCGAGGGCGATGTCGAGGTTTGGGCCGATAAGCTCGTCTTGGGCAAAAACGCCCGCATCACCGGCACCGTGAGCGCGCATGTTTCCGAGGACCCCGAGCGGGCCGAGGGCGCTCAGGTCGGAGCCCTCAAGATCGACCGTACCGAGAACGAGAACACCTCAACGATTAACGACACCATCGGCGGCATCGTCGCCGCGGCGCTTTCCACCTGCTTTGTCGCGATCCTCCTCGAGCTCGTCCTTCCGCGCGCGACCGCCAGCGCCGCCGGCATGCTTCGTCAACGACCTACCCCTCTGTGGGTGAGCGGTCTTTTGGGCACGGTGGCCGCCGTTCCCGCCGTCCTGTTACTCATCATCTCGATTGCAGGTCTGTCACTCGCCGGAGCTCTCATGTGCGCCGTGATCGGTATCGCTCTGGTCTCGGCGGCGTTTACGGGCACCGCGATCGCACGCATGATCGGACACAGCCAGAACCGCTACGCCATGGCCGCCGTGGGCGGTATCGCCGCGGGCGCACTCACGGCACTTCCCCTTATGGGCAGCTTTGTCAGCGGCGTAGCCTTCGTCTTTACGCTCGGCTACGTCATCCAGATCATCTGGCGCAACGCCCGCCTCAAGCCGCAGCAGGCCGCCAATACTCCGGGCCTTCCTTCCGCCTAGCCGTCAACCACCACAAAGGGGACAGACACCTTTGCGGTGGTGCAGACCAACTCAATCCCTGTGCACCAAAAAGGGCACCGACCGCGATGGTCGGCGCCCTTTCTTGTTAGTCGCTATAAAGCTCGGCGCTTATTTGTTGACCTGACCGGCGCGGACTGCGGCCTTCTTGCGGTCGGTAGCATTGAGCAGACGCTTGCGCAGGCGGATGTTCTTGGGAGTGATCTCAACCAGCTCGTCGTCGGCGATATACTCCAGCGCCTCCTCCAGCGAGAAGGTGCGAGGCGGCACCAGCTGGACGGAGATATCGGAGGTCGAGGAACGCTGGTTGCCCAGGTTCTTGGTACGGGCGATGT
>URTB01000226.1 GCA_900550595.1 uncultured Collinsella sp. | reverse complement strand
CTGGTGATCTCCGCCTTGAGAGGGCGGCGTCCTAAACCGCTAGACGAACGGGCCACATGACATCTGCACTGCCGTGCTGCGAGGATATATATTACGGGACAAAAAACGCGAGCGCAAGAAGAAATTCCAAATTGCCCAAATTTTGTCGGGAGGTTATGGAAAGCGCAGTTAAAAGCCACAGCCTATGATTTTTTAAGCCCCGTCCCAGAAAAATCATCCTAGGTTGAGGTGGGCCAGGATGGCTTCGCGCTCGTTTGGAACATTGTCCTCGATCACAGCGTCGAGGGCGACGTTGAGCAGCTGCCCCAACTCCGGCCCGGGCTTGACGCCAGCGCGGATCAAGTCGCCGCCGTTGATGGCAAGCATCTTGAGCGTATAGGGCTCCCCCGCCTCAAGCAGTCCGTGGGCGAGTGAGCGCATCTCCTCGATCGTCTCGACGTAATAGAAGCACGACGGCGCCTTACCGAGCGTATCGGCACGTTTAAGGTCCATAAGCTCGTCAATCAGGCGCTGCATGTCGACGCCCTCGCCCGAAAGCAAGCGCATCATATTGAGCAAACAGGAACGCTCAGGGCGCAACGGCTTATCGTGATACTTGATAAGCAGGCAAACGTCGCGAACCAAATCGTGCGAAAGCGCCAGGCGATCCATAATGGTGCGCGCCTTCTTGGCGCCAAGCTCGGGATGGCCGTAAAAGTGGCCGCTGCCCGCATGGTCGACCGTAAAGCAATCGGGCTTGGAGACGTCGTGCAAAAACGCTGCCCACATTAAGCTCGGCGAAGGCTCCACGCCGTCACACAGCGCCAGCTCCCCCGCCACCGTCAACACGCGAGCAATATGCTCATAGACATTAAAGGCATGGTAGACGCTGCGCTGGTCAAACCCACGAGCAGGCGAAAGTTCGGGCACGGCGGCACAAATAAGCTCGGGATAGCGCAGCATCGCGTCTCCCCCGTGACCGGTCGAAAGAATGCCTTCGAGCTCAATGCCCACGCGCTCGCGTGCCACGGCATCGAGCAGCGATGAGCATTCGGCAAGCGCCTGTTTGGTCTTAGGCTCGATCATAAAATCCAAACGACAGGCAAAACGCACGGCGCGCAGCATGCGAAGCGCATCCTCATTAAAGCGACGCTTGGGATCTCCGACGGCGCGGATAAGCTTACGCTCCAGGTCGCCCTGGCCATCATAGCGGTCGACAAGACCGCGCCGGGGATGCCAAGCCATGGCATTAACGGTAAAATCACGACGCGCCAGATCGTCCTCAAGTGACGCCGCACGCTCCACACTCTGGGGATGGCGGCCATCGGTGTAAAAGCCATCCAGACGATACGTCGTGACCTCAATGCGCTCATCGTCACAAATGGCGGTAATGCCGCCAAATTTAATGCCCGACTCAACTACCGCAATGTCAGCGGCCTCGAGTGCCGCCTTGGACTCCTGCCACAAGCCGCTGCAGCACATGTCGACATCGTGGCTGGGGCGTCCCATCAGGGCGTCACGTACCCAACCGCCCACGAACCAGGCCTCAAGACCGGCTGCCTCGAGCGCACGCAGGACACGGATGGAGGCATCGGTCGGCTGCGTACCGTTGAGCGAAACATTGCACATGCCTATGGCCTCCTGCACTTGCGAGCATTAATCGATGGTTCTCAAGAAGTCTAACAAGAAACGGGAAAGCGCGCACACGCAATCGCGTCGTCGATTCGATAAAACGAGACGGCAGACGCCACATACGTTCAGCGCGCAAAAAACACCCGCCTCGGAGATACAAAGCGGGTGTTAGGCAACGATTATTCGATGAGCTAGCAGACCTGGCGAACCTCGATGTGCTTCTTATATTCGTCCACCTTGGCAAAATCGCCCAAACCGGGGCACTCCACCACGTTGGCGCCGGTGGCCATCGAGAGGCGCAGGGCATCCTCGACGCGCTCGGGAGCGTCGTGCCACACGGACAGGAAGGCGGCAAGCGAGGAGTCGCCGGCGCAGACGGTCGACAGCACCTTGACCTCAAAGGTACGGTTGGCAAACCAGATGTGTTCGCCGTTGGAGAAGTACGCGCCCTCGCCGCCAAGGGTCAGCAGTACGTTCTTAGCGCCTTTGGCGTGCAGCTCGGCCATCGCGCCCTTAACGGACTCGTCGTCGCCACCGCTCACCTTAATGCCAAAGATGTCGAGCAGCTCGTCATCGTTGGGCTTAATGAGCAACGGCTCCATGGCAATGAGGTCAGCCAGCTGATGGCTCGAAATATCGAGCACGAACTCGGCGCCCTTCGCCTTAACACGGCGAAGTACCTCGGGCAGGAAACCCTCGGAGGTGTTGGGAGGCAGCGAGCCGCTAATGACCAGGCAGGTCATGTCCTCGAGCGAATCAATGAGCTCAAACATCTCCTGCTCGTTGGCAGCATTGATGGCAGCGCCCGCATTGACCATGTTGTACTCGGTGTCGGGGCCGGCGTTGAGGAAGACGTTAACGCGCGTGATGCCGTCGGTCCACACGGGCTTGACGGGCACGCCCAGGGCCTCGGCGCCCTTGACGATAAACTCGCCCGAGAAACCGGCAAAAAAGCCCAGGATCGTGGTGTCGACACCGTAGTGATCGAGGGTGAACGAGACGT
>URTB01000225.1 GCA_900550595.1 uncultured Collinsella sp. | reverse complement strand
GTCCTGATACTGGTCGGCAAAGGACTTGAAGTACGCGATCTCGCCATCGATCTTCTGGACATAAGCGGCGTCGTCCTCAAAGTCCTGGGACATCGTCGAGGCCTGATCGCAAAGATCGCCCGTGGCATCCTCCAGCGCATCGCTTAGATCGCCAAAGCCCTTAGCAACCTCGGTCTTCTCGTCATCGACATCGACGGCCTCGTTTGAATCATCAACCTCGGCAGCTTCGTTCGAATCATCGACCTCGACGGCCTCGTTTGAATCATCGTCCGCAAGCGTGTTCACGGGAACGATGGGGTCGTCAGGCGATTTCTTGTCGAGCAGGTGATCGAGCAGGTCCCTAAGGCGCTGAACCTGAGAGTCCCACTCCTCGGGCGTCATATCGATAATGTCGCCATTGGAGAACTGGCCGATCGGCTCAAGCAGGCTCGCGGTATCAAAGGTACCGATATACAGCTTGCCGTCGAACTTCTGCATGCGCCAAATGTACTGGTTCTCGTTTCGGCCAAAGCCCGAAGTCAGGCCGGAAATGCCGCCCTCGGGGAACATGTCGGTGCGATCGCCAACGACGAGCTCCATGTTCTCGTCCTTGTCCATGCGATAGATGTTAACCGACTGCTCAAGATTGGCATTCACAAACGAGCAGTCAACGCCGCCCATGCTGCTCTTGCCGCCCTCTTCGGTGTTGGATTTGTTGAACAGGATGCGCTCGAGGGCAATCTCCTCGTCGTTGTATTCACCGATATAGAGGTAGTCGTTGTAGACGATGAGGTTGGCAGCGCCAGAACGGGTACGGGCAGGATCGATGCCAAAGCAGTACTTTGCACGGCACTTTGGATCGGTCGCATCCTTATCGCCAACAATGGGAGTCCACGAATAGCTGCCGTCGGCGTTCTTGTCGCCACGAACCATGGCAAACGACTGCATGGAATTATCATCGGGAGCGTTCTCGGGCGTACCGGTGCAGATGGTCGCATAGAGATGGCCATTGTACGAAACCATATCCCAAATGGCGCCACCGTAGATGCTGTCCTGATAGCGAATCGCCGGATAGCCAAACAGCGTCTTCGAGTTAGCAATCTCGGTGAAGCTAGCCTGGCCCTTCGAAGGGTCAGATGACGTCAGGATTGTCGCCACAAACTCATTGCCCGCTTTACCCACATTGCTGATGACGAGCTGGCCATCATGGACGCACATGCCGCGGATACCGGTTGAGATGCCCTGCTTGTAGGCATCGCGGTAATCGTCCACGCTCGAAAGGCCCTGATAGACAACTTTCCACTCATCCGTCTTAGGATCGATCTCGTATACAGAAGGCAGACCGCTTTTGCCGCCATTGGTCCTGACGCTGCCGCAGAAATAGAGCTTACCCTTATAGCTCACGGCATTGCGGAACAAAGGACCGACGCCGTTGAGCGATTCAGAGAGCAGCAGCTTGGTCTCACCGGTCTTGGTATTGATCTTAACCAAGATGCCGCCGCTGTCCTTGTCGGCCGTGCCGTCCTCCTTCTGCTGTCCATAGAAGAACGTGCCGTTAAACATGGCCTCCAGCGTCAGGCGCATGGTCTCGGCATCAAAGGAATCGCCCAGCGTGCTGTCCATGAGCGTAAGCGTGTTGCCCATCGCCGCATAGCAGGTGCCCACATAAAGCCAGTCACCATAGCTCGCAGCCGCCCAAGTGTAGCTCTGGCCGCGATCGCCTTCGTTGTTGGCCGTATTACCATCGGCACCCGGAACGGCAACGGCACCGTTACCCTGGTAGTCGACGATGCCATCCGGCTGCGACGTTCCTACCGTAGGATGCGAGAGCTTCTCAAAGGAATACCCATTTCCCGCATTGTAGGTAACGGCACCCGAAGCGTCTTCGGCGTGCGCCGGCAGCGGCGATACCAAGATAGCGGCAAGCGCTGCCACCAAGCCAAGTGTTCTCACTCGTCTCATAAAGCTATAGCCTCCCCTGACCTTAAGCCCAGTTTTAGCATTTCTCATCTCTGTCCACGTTTAATTGCGATCTGGGCGCAGCAATAATCAGCGTATAAATATACACCTGTAATTTTTTGGACGGGTTAATAGATGCTCGATTGGTGGCGAATTCCGCGCAAACCGTCACCAAACTCCACTTTCGCCGCATCTAAAGATTATTTTTTGCGCAAATTTTTGGATACCGATAGTCACAATGGGCAGGAGGCTGGTACCCACCGGAGAGGGCAACGCCTACATTTTCATAACGTAATAGCCCGCGCCCCTCACCGCCGTCTCGAGTGCGTCGCGATCAACCGGGCGCTTCGAGCGTACGCGTGCCGTGTGGTCCGCATACGTCACCGTAGCCCACACGCCATCAAGCGTATTGAGGGCATTGGCTACGTTCTGAGCGCAGCCGTCACAGCTCATGCCGCCGATGAGCAGCTCGTCGCTATAGGGATAGTGCGATGCATCGGTATCCACCACAACAACCTTTTTGGCCCTCTTGCCGCTCGCGCCATCGCTGCAACAACTCTTCCCGTGTGTCGAAGCGGCAATGCGACGCAGTCCAAAAAACATGCCGACGGCAATGACAGCCAGCACGATGAGATTCGCAGGGTTGAGCAAGTCACTCATGCGTTCCCCTTTCAAGTAGCACTATCTAGATACCCCCATGGGGTGTC
>URTB01000224.1 GCA_900550595.1 uncultured Collinsella sp. | reverse complement strand
TCGCACTCGTCATCGTCGACCACAAAGGCCGAGAAACGAATGCACTCAGAGCAAATGCGCTGGTAGTTGGCAGCGTCGGTCGCACCGATCACGGTCGAGGGCACAATTGCCACTAGCTCGAATGATCTGTTTTCCTCCGTCCCCTTTGGGTCACGGAAATAGCGGGCGGCAATGGAACGAACCGCCTCGAGGCCGAGACCACCGACACGCGGGGACGGCGAGGGCTCGGAGCTGCCGGGGCCGAGTTCGACCTCCACGCGCCCGGCAAGGCCCGCCGCGGCAACGGCCTCGCGGCAGCAGGTAACGACATCGGCCACGCCCGTACCCTCGAGCATGCGGAAGTTGATATTGGCCCACATATCCTGCGGCATCACGTTGGCGCCGGTGCTGCCGCCCTCGATCTGCGTGGGCGCGCAGGTGGTCGTCACGAGCGGGTAGAGCTTTTTGCTGGCGAGGCAGTCGCGGACAATGACATCCCCGTTGGCGGCAATCTCATCCGCCGTGTAGAACCCCAGCTCGACAAGCTGTGCGGCAAGCAGATCGGTCACGCGAGTCGGCCACTCGATATCGCAGATTGCGGCGATGGCACGGCTCAGCACTTCGAGCGAAGTGCCACCGTAGGGGTTGGAGGAATGCCCGCCCTCGCTCTTCGTCTTGAGTACGATATCGGCGTAGCCCTTCTCGGCAAGGTCGGCATGCATAAGCCAGCCCTCGCCCGCGCCGTACTCGGCAGCCGAAACAATACGGTAGTCACCCTCGTCGATCAGGTATTCAAGTTCAACGCCGCGCTCCTCGAGCACGCGGCCGATTGCTCCCGCGCCGTACTGCGTAGTTTCCTCGTCCTGGCCAAAGGCCAGGAGCAGCGTGCGCTCGTGCTGCCAACCGTGCGCCAGCGCATACTCGACAGCCTCGAGAATGCCTGCGACCTGGTCCTTCATGTCGATGGCACCGCGACCCCAAATGTAGGTGTCGTCCACGTGCCCGCTAAAGGGGTCGTGCGTCCAGTCGGCCTCGGTACCCGGCACCACGGGAACCACGTCCATGTGGCCCATGAGCATAATGGGCTTGAGGTCAGGGTCGGAACCGCTAAGCGTCACCAATAGCGAATGGTCGATAAGGTCGACCTCGCCCGCCGCGAACACGCGCGGCCACGCCTGCTGAATATAGGCGCGCAGGTCGTCGAACGGCTGCCAGTCCACCGCCTCGGCATCCATACTCGAGATGGTCGGAAATGACAGCACGCGGCCCAAGCGCTCGCACGCGCCAGTTTCGTCCAAATCAGCAAAATCGTCCTCATGCGCAAAGAAGCGCCAAACCTCGGCCATGACATCCTTTCGACTGTGATGACGAGGGCCGCCCCACCGGAGCGGCCCTGCCACGTAAGCGTTTGCGGTCGGTTATTTGTCCTCGAGATAACGCGAGAGGAACTCGCGGGTGCGCTGGTGCTTGGGATTGCCGAAGAGCTCGGCCGGCGCGGCGTCCTCGAGCACCACGCCCTTGTCCATAAAGACCACGCGATCGGACACGGTGCGGGCAAAGGCCATCTCGTGCGTGACGACAACCATGGTCATGCCGTCGGCAGCGAGCTTGCGCATGACCTCGAGCACCTCTCCCACGATCTCGGGGTCGAGCGCGGAGGTCGGCTCGTCGAACAGCATGATCTGCGGATTCATGCACAGGGCACGAGCGATGGCCACGCGCTGTTTTTGACCACCGGACAGGCGGCCCACGGCGGCGTGCGCGAACTTTTCGAGTCCCACGCTCGTCAGATGCTCCATCGCAATTTTTTCAGCCTCGGCCTTGCTCATCTTTTTGAGCGTGACGGGCGCAAGCGTGCAGTTGTCGAGCACATCCATGTTGTTGAACAGGTTAAAGCCCTGGAACACCATACCGATGTCCTCACGCAGTTTGTTAATGTTGCAGCGCTCGGCCGTGAGATCCTGGCCGTGGAACCAGATGTGGCCCGCGTCCGGGGTCTCAAGCAGGTTGAGGCAGCGCAGGAAGGTCGACTTGCCCGAGCCCGAGGCGCCGATAATGGTGACGACCTCGCCTGATTTGACGGACAGGTCGATGCCTTTGAGTACCTCGAGCGAGCCGAAGCTCTTGCGCAGGCCCTCGACGCGGATGAGCGGCTCATTGGTCTGTGCGGCGGCCGCAACGCCGGTAGTGGCGGTATCTGCCATGATGATTCTCCTCGTCTTAAGCCTAGTTAGAGCTGGGCAGCGTGGCAGGGGCCTCGGCGCCGAGCTTTTTGCCAAAGGCTTCGAGCAGGCGGCTCGCCACGAGCGTCAGGATCAGGTAGACCACGAGCGCCACGCAGTAGACCTCCATCTGGCGGTAGTACACGCCGGCGACGGTGGTGGTGGCGTACATGAGGTCGAACACGCCGATGACCGAGAGCACCGACGAGTCCTTGATGTTGATGATGAGCTCGTTGGTGAGCGCCGGAATCGCGTTTTTAATGCCCTGGGGGAACACGACTTTGCGCATGGCTTGCCACTGCGAAAGACCCAGCGAGCGCGCTGCCTCGGCCTGGCCGGGGTCGATGGACTCGATGCCGCCGCGCAGGACCTCCATCATGTAGGCGGTGGAGTTGAGCGAGATGGTGACGAGGCCGGCGGTGAAGGTACTCCAGATCTGGTTGGCCTGGGCGGTCTCGAAGCCCATGCCGCGCAAAACGGTGAA
>URTB01000223.1 GCA_900550595.1 uncultured Collinsella sp. | reverse complement strand
CGGTGGTGGGCGTGCTGGCTATCGTTGCCGAGCCCGACGTGCTGACGCACGAGGAACGGGCGCTTGCCGATGCCATCGTGAGCGAAGGCGAGCTGGCGCTCGATCGCGCCCGCGCCATGGAGGCCCGCGAAGAAGCGGCGGTGCTTGCCAAAAACGAGCAGCTGCGCGCCAACCTGCTGCGCTCCATCTCGCACGATCTGCGCACGCCGCTCACCAGTATTTCGGGCAATGCCGACGTGCTGCTCGACCAAGGCTCGACTGGCACGGCCGTGCTCGATAGCCAGACGCGCCGCGGCCTGCTGCTGTCCATTCGCTCGGATGCGCAATGGCTCAACGCTACCGTCGAAAACCTGCTCGCCATCACCAAGCTCGAGGGTGGCGGTATGCGCCTGTCGACCACGCTCGAGCTCATGGACGATATCGTCGAGGAGGCGCTGCGCCACGTGAACCCTGCCGTGCGTGAGCACGACCTTAAGGTGGTGGCGTGCGATGAGCCGGCGCTCGTCAACGTCGACGCGCGCCTGATGGTACAGCTGGTGGTCAATCTGGTGAACAACGCCATCACCTATACGCCCGCGGGTTCGCATATCATGATTTCGATTAGCGTCGACGATAGACGCGTGGCGTGCTCGGTGGCCGATGATGGTCCGGGCATCGCACCCGAGGACCGCGAGCGGATCTTTGAGTCGTTCTATACCGCCAACCATGGTCTGGCCGACAGCCATCGCAGCGTGGGCCTGGGTCTTTCGCTCTGCCGCTCCATTGCGCTGGCGCATGGCGGTAGCATAGAGGTTGCCGCGGCGGATCCGCACGGCTCAGTCTTTACGATTGAGCTTCCCGCCGCCGACGTTTCGTTTGATAAGGAGTAGCGCTGTGCCGAACTCTGCCGTGAAACCGCTCATCTTGGTCGTTGAGGACGACCCCGCCGTTCGCAATCTTATCGTTGCCGCGCTCGAGGCGCACGGCTTGCGCCATATGGCCGTGGAGACCGCCCATGCCGCCATCGCCGCTGCCTCATCGCAGGCACCGAGCATTGTGCTGCTCGATCTGGGCCTGCCCGATATGGACGGCGTCAAGGTAGTGGAGTCGGTGCGCGCATGGTCGGGCATGCCGATCATTGTGGTCTCGGCGCGCAGCGAGGATGCGGACAAGATTCGCGCACTCGATGCCGGTGCTGACGACTACCTGACCAAGCCGTTTTCGGTCGAGGAGCTGCTCGCGCGCATTCGCACGACGCTCAGGCGCCTTTCGTATGCGCAAACGGGCGGCGTTGCCTCTGAGGGCTCGTTCGATGCCGGTGAGCTGCATATCGATTTTGATGCCGGCATCGCCACGATGGATGGCGAGGAGCTGCATCTGACGCCGATCGAGTACAAGCTCCTGTGCCTGCTGGCGCACAACGCCGACAAGGTGCTGACGCACCAGTTTATCCTACACGAGATTTGGGGCACGGCAACTAAGAGCGATCTGGCGAGCCTGCGCGTCTTTATGGGCACGCTGCGCAAGAAGATCGAGTCTGACCCCGCGCACCCGCGCTATATCCAGACGCATGTGGGTATCGGTTACCGATTGGTCACCCAAGGCTAGATCGCCAACCAACATCCCACTATGAGTTGCGGTGAAATAGTTCCTGTTTGGGCCTTTACCAGGCTTTTTAGGAACTATTCCACCGCAACTTTGTCTATTTGCCCTTGGGCTTGCTGGCGTAGAACTTCTTCTTTTTGGGCTTGCCGGCAGGAGAGGGTTTGCCGGCAAAGTTGGACTTGCCGTTGCCGGCCTGCGCGTGCGCGGGTGCTGCCGCATGGGGCTTGCAGGCCTCGGGGTTGCGCAGCTCCTCGGTTCGCTCGGCAATCTCCTCGGCACTAAAGCCGACCTCGGCCATGGCATCCTCGATGGGCAGGCGGCGCACAATATAGCAATGGTGCACCTTCTGGTTGCGCGCGAAGTCCTTGGGGATGGTCTGCGCCGTAATGTCTTCCAGCACGACGCCCGCGCGCGCGAGCTTGCGCGTCTCGGGGCGGAAGCCGCGCAGGTTGCAGCTAAAGATGGCATGTCCGCCCTGTGCAAGCAGGCGCGACACGCCGGCCAAAAGCTCAACATGGTCGCGCTGGACATCCCAGGTGCGACGTCCCATCTTGGATGAGTTCGAAAACGTGGGCGGGTCGACAAAAATCAGGTCCCAGCGGTTGCGCGTTTGGCGCTGGTCACGAATCCAGGCGAGCACGTCGTCACGCACAAAGTGATGCTGCGGACCCACAAAGCCGTTCTGTCGCATGTTGCGCTCGGCCCAGTCCAGGTAGGTGTTGGAGAGGTCGACCGTCACAGTTTCCTCGACGCCGCCGTCTGCCGCATAGCAGGTGGCGGTGCCGGTGTAGGCGAACAGATTGAGGAAGCGGCGCGCCTGTTTGGCGTGCTCGCGCACCAGGTTGCGGGTGACGCGGTGGTCCAGGAAGATGCCCACATCCAAATAGTCGTCAAAGTTGACGGCAAAGGTAAGGCCGCCCTCTTCGATGAGCGGCAGGCGACGGCGCGCGATGTTGGCGCGCTCGCCCGACCCGCCCTTGCCGGCGCCCTGCTTGCCGTACTGCGAGCCGCCGCGCGAACGCATGCGGGCCTTGGCGTGCACATGCTCGGCGGGAACATCTAGGATGCGCGGCGCGATGGCCAAGATGTCGAGCATGCGGGCCTGGGCCAGCGCGGGGTCGA
>URTB01000222.1 GCA_900550595.1 uncultured Collinsella sp. | reverse complement strand
GATAGGCTCCGGTCTCGTGGGCTCGGAGATGTGTATAAGAGACAGCCCAGGAACCATCAGACAGCACCAGCTTGCGGCAGGTCTTTTTATCAATACCGGTAGCCTTGACCAGCGCCGAGACCGTCTTGTCGACGTCCTCGACAAGCTGAGGGTTCACGGCGACATTGCGGCATTCGACTGACGACGTCAGCACGTTGCCGTTGCGGTCGTAGATAGTGCCACGTTTGGCATAGAGCGTCTGTGAAAGCAGGCGGCGCGCGTCCGCACGCTCACGTAGCTTGTCAGCATTCACGATCTGGTATTCGGCAAGACGGAAGACGCCCGCGGCAAGGCCAACCCCGATACAGCCCATAACGACATCGCGGCGAGGCAGCGGCGTTCCCGTAACCCATTCAGACGACGACCCCTTGCGCGCGCCCGTATTGCGTACCCGAGGTCCGCCCGAGCCACGAAGACGCGACGCAGGGTCGTTGCCATAGGACGGCCCCGCGTTGTAAGATGGCCGACCCGTTCCTTGATAACCAGAACGTCCCCGCGAGGAGGGACGTCCAGACCCGTGGTCCCCGTCGGAACCGCGGCGATAGTCATTTGTCATACTCAGCTACCGTCTTATTTACTGAGCGGCCGCAGTCGAGCTAGCGCCCGCGGCTGCATCCTGCGAAAAGTCAAGCGTAACGCTCTCGCTGGGCTCCACCATGCCATAGGCGCCCGCAAGATCGCGAATACGTGTGTCGGCACCATAGACCGAATGCATGACCTCAAGGTTAGAACTCTCGTCGGTCGCCTTCTCGAGCGTGCTGGCAAGCTCTGCGTTGCCGTTGAGCACCTGGGCCGTGACACCGGCAAGTGCCACGCGGGCGACACCGATCGTCATGAAGACAGCCGCGATGATGCAAACCGTTTTAAGAACGCTCATGAAAACCGGGCTTACCGCCTGGTTTGCCTGACGGCCCGCGCCCGTGTAGACATCAAAACGCGGCGTGCGTTGCTCACGAGGGGCAACGGGCGCCTGCGGTGCCTCGCGGTAGGCGGGCATGGCGTTCATATCATAGGCGAGTGCTGCGTTTGAGGTGTTATAGCCCATGATATGCCGCCTCCCATCCCGAGTACGTTGGTAGTGTGTTTAAGCTTCGTTTATGGTGCGAGCGGGAGGTCCAATTTCGCGCGGTCGCGCCTACAGGCGCTGCGCCACGCGGATTTTGGCTGATCTCGCCCGAGGGTTGCGCGCAACCTCATCGGGTTGGGCAACCAAGGGTTTGCGGGTGATGACCTTGAGTATCGGCACGTTGCCACACACGCACACCGGAATCTCCGGCGGGCACGTGCACCCCTGGCTCATCTCCTTAAAGTGGTTCTTTACGATACGGTCCTCGAGCGAATGATACGAGATGACGCAGATGCGTCCGCCCGGGTTGAGCCACCTGGTGGCGGCATCAAGCCCCCTCTCGAGCACATCGAGCTCGTGGTTGACCTCGATGCGAATGGCCTGGAAGCTCTTCTTGGCCGGGTGCCCACCATGCCGACGAGCGGCAGCCGGAATGCCAGCCTTGATGATCTCGACAAACTGGCCTGTAGTTTCGATCGGTTCTTGCTCGCGACGGCGCACAATCTCGCGCGCAATCTGCGAGGCGAACTTCTCTTCGCCGTAGACGCGTAGAATCCGGGCGAGGTCGTGTTCGTTATAGGTGTTGATGACCTCAGCTGCGTTTAGGGTGTTGTTACCCGGATCCATCCGCATGTCCAATGGGGCATCTTCGTTATACGAAAAGCCCCTGCCAGGGATATCGAGTTGCGGTGACGAAACGCCCAAGTCAAACAGGAAGCCATCGACCCCGGGCACCTCGGCCGAGCAAAGCAGCTCGTCCAAGTCGCCGAAGTTGCCCTTCAGCAGCTGGTGCGGGACGCCGGGAACCTCGCGGTCCAGACGGGCACCAGCGGCCTCGAGGGCCATGTCGTCCTGATCGACGCCGAGCAAAAGGCCCGTCTCCCCCACCTGCGCGGCCATCTTTACCGAATGACCGGCACCGCCAAGGGTGCAATCGCAGACAACGGAGCCGCTCTTGAGCTGCAGCGACTCAAGCACTTCGCCGAGCATGACAGGTTCATGCCGATATTCTTGTGTCAAGATCCCACGCTCCATCCGTTACTCGTGCCTTGCCCTTACGAGAAGAAGAGGTCAAGCAGAGCCTCGTCGTCATCGTCCTCATCGGCCGCGGCGCGGTCCCAAACCTCAAGGTGGTCGTAGTTGCCCACAACCGTGACCTCGCGGTCAAGGTTCGCCTGCTTGCGGAGAGACTCAGAAAGACCGATACGACCGGCGCTGTCCACATCCATCGACGTGGTGCGCTTGTTGATCGCCCTCATGAGCTTCTGGTCGTTGATGTCACGCGGGTTAAAACCCTCGTGGCCCTCACGACCCGCGAAGAGTCCTTCGACCCACTTATCGAAGGCCTCGGCAGAGAACACGTACAGAGCATCGACATCCAGGGCTTTGAACACGCGAACGTGCTCTCCAAGTTCCTCGCGAAGGGGTGCAGGCAGGGACAGACGACCTTTTGCATCGAGATTGCGCTCGTATGCACCAGTCATTCCCATGTGCGCCCTCCCCTCGGTTACTCAGATGGCACGTACGCGGGGAACCACCCCGCCTGTCGACGTCATTAATAATATGGGGAACCGCCCCATTTTTCAACACCTTTCCCCACCCTGTCTCTTATACACATCTGACGCTGCCG
>URTB01000221.1 GCA_900550595.1 uncultured Collinsella sp. | reverse complement strand
TGCTGCTCGACGAGCACACCGCGGCCCTCGACCCCAAGACGGCCTCTAAGGTGCTCAATCTGACCGAGGAGATTGTCGACGAGCACCACCTGACCACGCTCATGGTCACGCATAACATGAATGACGCCATCCGTCTGGGTAATCGCCTGATCATGATGCACGAGGGCCACGTAATCTACGACGTGGCAGGCGACGAGAAGAAGTCGCTCACCGTTGCCGACCTGCTGCAGAAGTTCGAGGAGGTCTCGGGCGGCGAGCTCGCCAACGACCGCATGCTGCTGAGCTAACGACCTAGAAAACCACCACAAAGGGGACAGGCACCTTTGTGGTGGTTTTTGTTAAAGAGTAAGGAGACAGCCATGAAAAGACTCCCCCGCCTTGCGTTAGCTGCCGCGTTGTTTGCCGGCGCGCTCACAGGCATCCCAAGCCTCGCTTTCGCGGGGAACCTGCCCGTCGCTATTGACGGCGCCGTAACCGTCATGCACACCAACGACATCCACGGCAGCTACAAGTACAGCTACAACGCAAGCAAGGGCACGGGCACCATTGGCTTTGACGGGCTGGCGGTTCTCTATAGCGCTCAAAGCAACGCCCCCGACTTTCTGCTCGATGCAGGCGACACCTTCCACGGGCAGTCCTTTGCCACCATGAGCGAGGGCAAGAGCATCGCCGAACTCATGAACACCTTCTACGCAAACGGCTACGACGCAACCACACCGGGCAACCATGACTGGAGCTACGGCGCGGACAAGCTTCGCACGATGGCCGGCAATGGTGCCACCAGTACACCTTTCGCCATGCTCTGCGCGAATGCAACGTCCTCGAACGGCGTATGGAGCTCGAGCATCACCAAGACGCTCAATCGCACTTGGAAGGACGGCGAGGGCAGCCCCACGTTTAACTACAAGATTAAGGTCGGCGTCGTCGGAGCCATGGATGAGTCGCTGGGCTCCTCGCTACGCGCGGACCTGGTCGCGGGCACGTCGTTCTCGGGTGCGGCGGACGCCATCAATGCCGAGGCCAAGCGACTGCGCGAGGATGAGGGCTGCAACGTTATCGTCTGCATCGCGCACACGCTCAACGCCAAGACCTTTGCCGCAAAGCTCGTTGGGGTCGATACACTGGTCGCGGGCCACGAGCACATCAACTTAGACGAAAACGTGACGGGGGCCGACGGCAAGCCGGTCCGCGTCGTCGAGGCAGGCAGCGCCTTTGCCGAGGTTGGTCTGCTTTCCATTCCCTATGAGTACGACACCAGGGGTACCGAAACCACCAACGACGACATGGTGACGGTCTCCGCAGGCGACAGCGACGAGAAGCTCTACACCGCCAAGGACGTCGACGACCTTTTGGCAGACCCTAACAACCAGAACATCCTTGACGAGGTTCGCAACAACAAAATCAAGCCACTCGACGATGCCTTTGAAAGCGAATCGAACAAGGTGCTCGGCACATCCTCCACCAACTATTTCTACGGCGAGGACGCCGCGGGTACGCATGGCTGGGAGATGGTGCGCACCACCGATCTGCGTCCCAGCAAGGAAGGCGATACCACCAAGGCCCAGACCATCGGCCACGTGATTTGCGGCTCCTATCTTTCCCTGACGGGCGCGGACCCTGGCCTGACGAGCGCGGACCTTGCTATTGAGAACGCTGGCGGCATCCGCGGCGGCATCGCGGCGGGAAACGTGACCGCCGGCGACGTCATCGCCATCTCGCCCTACGGCAACACCTTGGAGACCTGGACCATGACCGGCGCGGACTTCCTCGCAGCGCTTGAGCACTCGTTGGAAATTAGCGACAAATGCAATGACAGCTACGAACTTCAGCAAGCCTACGTCGCAGCCGGCCACACCGAGCAGGAAGCCCAGGACATGTACAAGTGGCCCGACGACTCCGGCAGCGTTCTTTCCTTTGGCGGCATCAACGTAACAATCGACTGGACGCAGTCTGAAGGCAAGCGCATCGTGAGTGCCACGCTCACCAAAGACGGCAGCACGCTCGACCCCGCCAAGACCTATACCGTCGCCACCAACAACTACATCATCACCAACACGACCGACTTCCCCACCTTCGCAAACGCCAAGAAGCTCACCGAGTGGGGTACGTGCGAGGCAGCGCTGAGGGCACTGATCGGGCAGGACGACTGGGAGCACAAGGTGGCCTCGCTCGCGGGCACCATCAGCTTTAGCTCCGCTGAGAGCCCCGCACCCCATCCGACCCCAACGCCTGAGCCCTCACCCAAACCCGGCACGATGACCACGCAGATCACCACCAAGAAGACGGCCGGTAAGCTTGCCGCAACGGGAGACCGTACGCCGACCGTGGTCGGCGCATGCCTTATCGGCGGCATCGTCATCATCGTTCTCGGCATTATCTGGAAGCGCCGCCGCTAAGCTACACCGCCGGGCCTTGCAGCCCCGCCGTACAAACCTTATATCGAGCGCAAAAGCCCGTCCGAATGTGATCGGACGGGCTTTTGGTGGGTATCATGGTTGGACGATCATGAGGAGGTTTTCCCAACATGGAATTGTTTGAACCGATTCTTCATTTCTTTGAACAACGGTGGGTCCACAACATCATCTGGGCCGGCATCTTGGTAATAGGCACCGCCATCGCCACCAAGGTCGTATCCAAGACCCTGCGCCACCTGCTCAACCGCGACGACAACCCGCTTCCGGCATCGAGTATCTTCATCAACATTGCGCGCGCCGTCATCTGGATCTGTCTCTTATACACA
>URTB01000220.1 GCA_900550595.1 uncultured Collinsella sp. | reverse complement strand
CCTGCTCATGGAGGACCAGTTCCGCGAGCTCCTCGACGAGGACCACATCCACATCACTACCGACGACGGTTCCTACGGCGAGCAGGGCGTTGTTACCGCTCCGCTGGAGCGTCTGCTGCAGGACAAGGCCGTGAGCCAGGTCTTCTGCGTCGGCCCCGTTCCGATGATGAAGTTCTCGACCCTCACCGCCCAGAAGTACGACACCCCCATCACCGCGTCGCTCAACCCCATCATGGTTGACGGCACCGGCATGTGCGGCTGCTGCCGCGTCGAGGTGGGCGGCGTGACCAAGTTCGCTTGCGTCGACGGCCCCGACTTCGATGCCACCCTGGTCGACTGGGATGACCTTCGTGCCCGCCAGGCCGCTTATCGTTCCGAAGAGGGCGAGTCCCTCAAGGCCTATGAGGAAAAGAGCTGCGCATGCCACTAGTTAATGGTCGTTTCGTTGCCGATATGAAGTCGCCCCGCACCCCCGATAACGAGGAGCCGGCTGCCGAGCGCGCCTGCGACTTCCGCCCCGTCGACAAGGGCTTCACCGAGGAGATGGCGCTGGCCGAGGCCGAGCGCTGCCTCAACTGCAAGAAGCCGTTCTGTGTCGAGGGTTGCCCCGTCAACATCAACATCCCCCGCTTTATCGAGCAGATCCGCGCGAAGGACTTCGGCGGCGCCCTCGATACCATCCGCGAGGACTCCATGCTTCCCGCTATCTGCGGTCGCGTCTGCCCGCAGGAGAACCAGTGCGAGGGCAAGTGCATCCGTGGCAAGAAGTCCGAGCCCGTGGCCATCGGCCAGCTCGAGCGCTTCCTGGGTGACCGCCCCGAGCTCGCCTCCACGCCCAAGATGGCTCCCAAGAACGGCAAGAAGGTCGCCGTCGTCGGCTCCGGCCCGTCCGGCATCACCTGCGCCGGCGAGCTCGCCCGCAACGGCTTTGACGTCACCGTCTTTGAGGCCTTCTTTACCGGCGGCGGCGTGCTGGTCTACGGCATCCCCGAGTTCCGTCTGCCCAAGGCAGTCGTCAAGCGCGAGATTGACGGCCTGGAGGACATGGGCGTCAAGTTTGAGTACAACTCCGTCGTGGGCAACATGGCCACGGCCGAGGAGCTGTTCGAGCAGGGCTTCGACGCCATCTACGTGGCGACCGGCGCTGGCTTGCCCAAGTTCCTCAACGTCCCCGGCGAGAACCTGCCCAACGTCTTCTTCGCGAACGAGTACCTCACCCGCGTGAACCTGATGAAGGCTAACAAGTTCCCCGAGTACGACACCCCCACCAAGCACGGCAAGAACGTCGTTGTCTTTGGTGGCGGCAACGTGGCTATGGACGCCGTCCGTACCGCCAAGCGCCTGGGCGCCGAGCACGCCATCATCGCCTACCGTCGTACCGAGGACGAGATGCCCTGCCGTCGTGCCGAGCTGCACCATGCCAAGGCCGAGGGCGTCGAGGTTCTGCCGCTCGTCTCCCCGCTCGAGTTTGTCGCTGGCGAGGACGGCTCCGTGTGTGCCGTCAAGGTCCAGAAGATGGAGCTCGGCGAGCCCGACGAGTCCGGCCGCCGTCGCCCGGTGCCCATCGAGGGCGCCATCGAGGAGATCCCCTGCGACGTCGCGATCTCGGCTATCGGCACCAACGCCAACCCCTTCGCAAAGAAGATCGGCGGCAAGATGGAGCTCAACAAGTGGGGCTACATCGTCGCCGACGAGGAGACCGGCCAGACCACCGATCCTCGCATCTGGGCCGGCGGCGACATCGTCACCGGTGCCGCTACGGTCATTCTGGCGATGGGTGCCGGCAAGAAGGCCGCCGCTTCGATCACCAAGAGCCTGCTGGGCGAGTAATCACCCTCAGCGTTAGCCATCAAACGGCAAAGTCCCCGTCGAGCACACGCCCGGCGGGGACTTTTTCTATGCCGGCCGCCCAAACCACCACAAAGGGGACAGGCACCTTTGTGGTGGTTTGGGGCCTGGTCGGTCGTTTTGTCTCAATCTGTAACACCTGGAGCCCATTGAGCCTTGTAGTTGTTACAGATCGAGATATTGCTCCAACCGCCTCCGCTTTGTCTCAATCTGTAACAGTTAGAGCCCAAATTCCTCGCTACGTGTTACAGATCGAGACGTTAGGTTGGGGGTCGAACAGTTCATCTCAATCTGTAACATCTAGAGCCGTTTTGGGCAGCTTGGTGTTACAGATTGAGATCTTGCAAAAGCCGGGAATGGGCGCTGTCGCCAAAACCTAACGCTTGCGACGCTTGGTCGCGGCGATGCCGGCCGCGGCAACGGTTGCGCCGGCGATGCCCAGGGCGGCGACCGTCATCGCGGCGGAGTCACCCGTGCTGGCAAGCTCCGTGCCGCCGGACTTCTTGCCGTTCTCGCCCTTACCCTTGGACTTGTCCGTCGTCACCGTGGTCGTCGTCGAAGTCGAACTGCCCGCAGGGACCCCGGCGCCACCAGAGCCATCCGTACCGCCACCCCGCTCGCCGCCGTCAGGCGTCGGCTCGGGCGTCGGGTCCGGATCGGGCGTCGGCTCAGGCACCGCCTCATCGGTCACCGTAATCGTAATGTTCAGACGCTCGGAATACTCGCTGTACGACATACCAGGGCGCTGTGCCGCAATGCGCACATACATGTTGCTATCGAGCGCAATAGGCTCGGTGTACTTTACGCGGCCTTCGTCACGGCAGGGGCAGGTGTCGTTGGTGGTGCACCAAATCGTCGTGCCATCCTCGGCAGAAAGCTCCAACTTCGTGCCCTTGGGCACCGTAATGTAGTTC
>URTB01000219.1 GCA_900550595.1 uncultured Collinsella sp. | reverse complement strand
ACCGCACGCTGACCGAATTCCAGTACGCGCTGTCAAATGGTCGCATCACGTACTATCTTCAGCCCCAGGTCGATATGGAAACCGGCGAGATTATTGGCGCCGAAGCACTCACCCGCTGGATTAACAAGGACGGCTCTCTCATTTCGCCCGCAACGTTTATCCCCGCACTCGAGGAAAGCGGCTTTGTAGTGACGCTCGACAAATATGTTTGGCAGGGCGTCGCCATGTGGCTCCGCGAGCGCCTCAATCGAGGACTTCGCGTGGTTCCGATTTCCCTCAATGTGTCGCGCGTAGACATTCTTGCCTGCGATGTCGCCGAGCATATGGGGTCGCTCGCCGCCCAGTACAACCTGCCGCCCGAACTCATGCACATCGAGATCACCGAGACCGCCTATACCGGAGAGTCCGAGGCCGTGGATAAGCTGACCGCGGATCTGCACACCCGTGGCTTCTCGACCTACATGGACGATTTTGGCACCGGCCAGTCCACGCTCGCGATGCTCAAGAACGTCAACGTCGACGTCATCAAGCTCGACCGCACCTTTGTGCCCACCGACCGCGATCAAGGCCGCAGCACGCAAATCATTTCATCGATGCTCGAAATGGCGCAGTCGCTCCATCTGCCCGTCGTGGTCGAAGGCGTCGAGACAAATGAGCAGGCGAACATGCTACGACAAATGGGCGCCCGCTACGCTCAGGGCTTCCTCTACTACCGCCCCATGCAGGCGAAGGATTTTGAGGCATTGCTCGATGGCGGCAATAACAACTGATACGCTCGCGCGCAAAACGCCACCGTCGAAGGGGATATTTGTCTCCATTAGCTAACTTATATCCCCAATTCAAACCGAATTGGGGATATGATACAAACCGTTGTTCCACCCAAGGAGGTTATCCATCATGAACGAGTCGTATCGCCTGGGCGAGCAATCGATTATTGCCTATCTTCAGCGACTTGCGAACGGCGTCTCGACCGCCGAACTCGATGTTGCCGCGCTGCCTGCTGGGCTACGCGCCGTTGGCGAGCAACTGCAAAAGACGCATGCCATCCTGCAACAAGAGCGCCAGCTGCTTGAGCGCAACGCCTATATCGATCCGCTCACCAACTTGGGCAACCGCAACGGATTCGACCGTCACGTCGAGCAACTCTGGCGCAAAGGCGACCCCTTCACCTGCGCCTATATTGACATCGACCATCTCAAGCATTGCAATGATAGGTTTGGCCACGCCGAAGGCAATCGCTATATTCTGAGCATCTGCCGCACGCTCTCCGAAACCATGGAGCACGATGAGATGCTGTTCCGTATCGGTGGAGACGAGTTTGTGCTCATCTCGCTCTCCGCAAACGAGATTGAACTCGAGCAGCGCTTGGAGCAGGTACGTACCAGGCTGATCGAGGCGAGCTCAGGTGGCAAGGCGCCCATGATCGGCAGCTTTAGCTTTGGCTGCTCGCGCGTCGATCCACTTGCTGGCGACACGCGTCGCCAGATGACAATGGATGCCGATCGCAAGATGTATCGCTATAAGCTTATGCATCGTGTGCAGCAACCGAAAGACGATGACGCGACGCAACGCCCAATCGTCGATCAGCTTCCCTGCAACGACCGGGTGTTCCAAGCGATCTCCATGAGCTCCGAGACGCGCTATCCGTTTATCCTCAATCTCGATACGGGAGAATCGCAATGGTCGGTTAACGCCGTGCGCGATTTTGACCTGTCCTCCCAGCACCCTTTTAACTCACTCGACATGTGGCTCGCCCGCGTTCATCCCGAGGACCGCGACAACGTACGTGTCGAGCTCGACATGGTGATAAACGGCACGTGGCACTTCCACTACATGCAGTATCGCGTAATGGATGCCACCGGAAAATACGTGCTTTGCGACTGCACGGGCTACCGCTTGGACGGCACCGATACCGAGCCCGGCATGTATGTGGGCATTATCATCAACCGAAGCCTAGCGGATACGACCGACTCGGTAACGGGCCTGGGCGATGTCCACGCACTGGTCAACGCTATTGGAGAGATGCGCCACGTGCCGCACGAGGCAGGCTTTATTGCCATTAAGGTCGACGATATCGCCGAAGTCAATGCCCGCTTTGGATTCGATGCAGGCGACCGCGTGCTCGCCGAAAGCGCCGCCTGCCTCATGGATTGTTCGCGCGGCAAGGGCCGGCTGTTCCGCTCGACGGGGCCGATGTTCGTGGCACTCTTCGATGAGCTCGGCCCCGAGGCGATCGACGAGATCGCAAGCGACATCGAACGGTTCCTGGGTTCTCCCGTGCTCATCGGCTCGCTTGAATATCAGCCGCCCATTCGCGTGGCCACGCTCCATCTGGACGGCGTCGACCGTCAGCCCGTTTCCATTTTGAACGAGCTCAAAGCGTTGCTTAAAGAGGCACCGCAAGTACCGGGCACCAAGCTGGACTAGCGTTGTGGGGCGCGATGTGAAACACAAGCCGTTTCACATCGCGCCCCACGTCATCTACCCTCTCGTGCGATAATCCTCCGCAGAAGTCACCGACAGCAGAGGGAGTTTGTGATGAAGGTTCTTTTGGTCAATGGCAGCCCCAAGGCAAACGGCAACACCGCCCGCGCACTCACCGAAGTCGCAGAGCAACTTAATGCAGAAGGCATTGATACCGAGGTGTTTCAGCTGGGCGCCAAGCCCATTCGCGATTGCATCGGTTGCGGCCAGTGCGGCAAGCTTGGCGGTCGCTGCACCTTTGACGACGACGTGGTGAACGAGCTCATCGCTGCCGCCGAGCAGGCAGA
>URTB01000218.1 GCA_900550595.1 uncultured Collinsella sp. | reverse complement strand
TCCAAAATCCACTGGATCTGCTCGGCCGTATCGGAAAGCTCGCGGAACAGCATGCGCGCCTGCTTGGTGGTCAAGCGGTACTTGACCTGCGCCAGCAGCAGAGCCAAAAGCGTAAGGCTCACGACCTGGCCGATGAAGCTCTTGGTCGAGGCGACCGCGATCTCCTTGTTGGCCTTGGTGTAGATGACGCCGTCGCTCTCACGCGCCACGGGGCTGCCCACCACGTTGGTGATGCCGAAGACCTTGGCACCCTTGATGCGCGCGTCGCGAATGGCGGCAAGGGTATCGGCCGTCTCGCCCGACTGGGACACGGCAACGACAAGCGTCGTCGGCGTAATGATGGGGTTGCGATAACGGAACTCGCTGGCCGCCTCCACCTCGGTGGGAATGCGAGCCCAGCCCTCAATGAGATTCTTGGCAATGAGGCCAGCGTGATAGCTGGTGCCGCAAGCGATCACGTAGACGCGGTCGATGTCGTTGAGTTCCTCGAGCGAAAGGCCCAGCTCGTCGATGTCGAGCTCGCCGGCCGGCGTCATACGACCAACCAGCGTGTCGCGCACGACGCGCGGCTGCTCGTGAATCTCCTTGAGCATAAAGTCGGAATAACCGCCCTTTTCTGCCATGTCCAGATCCCAGTCGATGTGGGTGACCTTGGGCTCGATAACGTTGCCGGCCTCGTCGGTGTACTCGACGCCTGCGGGCGTAAGCTTGGCAAACTGACCGTCCTCGAGCACCACGACATCGCGGGTGGCGTCGATGAGCGCGATGACATCGGAAGCAACATAGGAGCCGGTTTCACCCACGCCGACTACGATCGGGGAATCCTTTCGGGCCACGGCGATCACGCCGGGCTCGTCAGCGCACACGGCGGCCAGACCATAGGCACCGACCACGTGGGTGCAAGCCTCGCGCACGGAGGCCATCAGGTCGTGCGTCTCGGCATAAGCCTCTTCGATCAGATGCGCGAAGACCTCGGTATCGGTCTCGCTCTTAAAGTGGTGGCCGCGACCCTCCAGCTCTTCGCGCAGCTCGGCGAAGTTCTCGATGATGCCGTTGTGGACGATGGCGATACGACCGTCGCAGCTGGTGTGGGGGTGAGCGTTAACGACGGAGGGCTTGCCGTGGGTGGCCCAACGGGTGTGGCCGATACCGCAGGTAGCGTCGCTGTCGATGTTGGAAAGCTCGCTCTCCAAGCCCGCGA
The DNA here is from genome assembly GCA_900550595.1 of uncultured Collinsella sp. Lineage (GTDB taxonomy): Bacteria > Actinomycetota > Coriobacteriia > Coriobacteriales > Coriobacteriaceae > Collinsella. The sequence goes on along the minus strand of URTB01000218.1, from coordinate 1,589 downwards.
CCTTGCCCACGCGGCGGATGACGTCGAGGTGCGCCGCGGCGCCCTCGCCCACCTCGAGCGCGACGCCCGAGGAGTCATAGCCGCGATACTCCATACGCTTGAGGCCTGTGACCAGGATGTTCTTTGCAATATCAGAGCCGGTGTAGCCGACAATTCCGCACATAGGATAAATCCCTTCGTTCGCGTGACTGCAAGACGTCCACGCACAAGGGGCGCTGAGACGCATAACGTTCGAGTATTGTACTCACGCAAACGCAAGCTGATATACCAGAAGTGGTATCTCAACTTAGATACCACTCGATGCACACACGTCCAGCCGGTCCAAACCACCACAAAGGTACCTGCCCCCTTCGTGGTGGTCGCGCTGGCAACGGCGTTTCCCCAGATAAAACCTGCCAAAATAAACCTGTCCCTTTTTGGAAGGTTTGGGATGCTACAATCTGGCTTGTACTTGAAACGCATCAAAGGGGCCGCTATGGCAAAGGTAAAAATCAGCGACGTCGCGCGCGAGGCCGGGGTTTCGTTGGGCACGGTTTCCAACGCGCTCAACCACCCCGAAAAGCTACGCCCCGAGACCCTCAAGCTCATCAACGAGACCATCAATCGCCTTGGCTACCTGCCCAACCAAAGCGCCCGTCAGCTCGCGGGCGGCGCCACCAAGTCCTTTGGCCTGGTGCTCCCCCGTCTCGATCACGGCTTTTCGCTCCAAATCGCCAGCGGCGCCCACAACGAGGCCCGCAAGCACGGCTACGACCTGCTCATCGCCAACGCCGATAACGACGATATTCTCGAGGACCATTACCTGCGCTACTTTATGGGCACCCAGATGTCCGGCGTCATGGTTCAGCCCATGGCATCCCCCGACTGGCACCCCGCCATGACCAAGATGCCCGTGCCAATCGTCCACCTGGACATCCATTGCTCCGAGCCCGGCTACTACGTAGCGGCCGACAACGAGGCCCAGGGTCGCATCATTGCCGAACTCGCCATCGCCCGCGGCGCGCACCATATTGTCGTCGTCGGCCGAGCAGCATTTATGCAACTCACCCTGCGCGTCCTTGGCATTCACAAGGCCCTTGCCCTGCACCCCGATATCAAGATCGAAGTCATCGACGCCGGCGAATGGAATACCGCTGCCGACGGCTACGGTATCGGTGCCCAAATCGCCGAGCGTCCCGCCGACGAACGCCCCGATTTTGTCGTCGGCCTGACCGACGTGTTGGCCTCGGGCGTTATCTCGGCGCTGGTCGACAAGGGCATCTCTGTCCCCGGGCAAGTACGCGTAGCAGGCTGCGATGGCAACCCACTCGCTTGGAGCGGATCGGTCCCGCTCACTACGGTAGCGCCCCCGGGCTACGAGATTGGCCGCAAGGGCGTTCAATTGCTCATGGAGCAAATCGAGAACAAGGCGCCGACGAAGAACAAGCACGTCCACATCGGCTCTGCCGCGCGCACCGTCACCGCGGTCACGGCCATCGAGGACATCAACCGCCAAGAACTCGTGCGGCCGTTCCTGCTGGAACGCGCCAGCACTCAGGCAAGCAGCCAGACCGACGCCACGGCCATCAACCTCGGTGCGTATCTATAGC
>URTB01000217.1 GCA_900550595.1 uncultured Collinsella sp. | reverse complement strand
AACTCAAACTTGGCGTCGAAGCCCAGGACATCGGCCAGCGTCTGCAGACGGTCCTTGAACTCGTTCTGCAGCGAGGTGATCGAAGAGCGCGGGGACAGCATGATCTTGACCTCGTCGTCAGAAGTGGCAACCACACCGATGTTGGAGGAAACCTCGACGGAGCCGTCGGTGGCGACGTTGCGGCGGATCACACCGTTGGGGGCAAGACGCAGGGCGCGGATGAGGGCAAGCGCGGACTTCTGGTCCATGGCCTCGACCTCGGCGTTGTCGGCAATCTCAACGGTGCAGGTAAAGCCGGGGTCGAAGACCTCGAGCTCGGCAGTAACGTCGGCGATGATGCCCTTTGCGATCTGGGCCGCGGCCTCGGCGGCAGCGTGGTCGGCGTAGACCAGAACAGCCTTGCACTCACGGTTGATGGCGTTGTCCTTAGTGCCGCCGTTAAAGCTGACGATGGCGGGCTCGCCAGCGACCATCAGGCGGTCGATGATGCGGGCCATGATGAGGTTGCCGTTGCCGCGCTCCAGGTTGATATCGCTGCCGGAGTGACCGCCCAGCAGGCCGGAGATGTCGAGTGTGAGGGTGCTACCGGTCTTGTGCTCGCGCACGATGGGGCAGGTGTAGGTAACGACGACGCCGCCGGCGCAGCTGACGGTGGCAACGCCCTCTTCCTCGGAGTCAAGGTTGATCATAGTACGGGCGCTAATCTGGGACTTGTCGAGCGTCTCGGCACCGACCAGGCCAGTCTCCTCGTCGGTGGTGAATACGCACTCGAGGGCCGGATGGGCAATCGAATCGTCGTTGAGCACGGTAAGCATAAGCGCGACGGCGATACCGTTGTCGGCGCCCAGAGTGGTGCCGTTAGCGGTGAGGACGCCGTCCTTGACGACCAGGTCGATACCGTCGGTCGTAAAGTCGTGCTCGACGGAACCCAGCTTGTCGCACACCATGTCGATGTGACCCTGCAGCATCACGGTCGGGGCATTCTCGGCGCCGGCAGATGCGGGCTTGCGAATGATGACGTTGTAGACCTCGTCCTGATACACATCGAGACCGCGCTCCTTGGCAAACGCGACCAGGAAATCGCTGATGCCCTTCTCGTTGCCAGAACCACGGGGGATCGCGCTGACCTCCTCAAAGAAATGGAACAGCTGGGCGGGCTCGTAGCCGGTAATCTTGTAGTCCATGGTGCCTCCTTGGCGCAACTGGTTAGACAGTAAGACATGCGCCTTGTATATTCCCAGACTTTGCGTGCATAAACCAGTCGAAAACGCCGAGCGCCCCCGCATCATCGGCTAACGGCGGGGAAACACCACTTTATCAAGATAAAGCATGTTAGACGGGCCGCGCCGAAGGGACGCTGGACCCTTCAACCAACCTCAACGCCTGATCAACGTTTATGCATACACCATTGGTATGCTTAATGAGATTTTTGTCCTCCGTCACGACGTAATCGACGTCGATGCGATTGGCAACGCCCAGCATCAGGTCATCCTCAAAGTCATTGTGATGATACTTGAACACAAAGGAGTCGAAGACCTCGTCTGCACCGACCGGCGCGATGAGGGCGAGCTCGCGCATCTGCCGAACGCATGCCCAGGCCGTTTCGTCCGCCGCCGCAATGGCGTTATCGCTCAGCGAACCATTCTTCCTTCGGCACTCCCTCTTAATCGCCGCCGAGACAAGATACGAGACATCTTTGACCGAAAGAGACGAGGCAAACAGGGCAATCTGCTCCGAGACATCGGCAATCTCGAATAGACGGACAACATCCGCTGTCCGGTCCGACCTTCCAGAAAAGTAATCCATCCATACGTTGGTGTCGATGAGCAACTTGAGAATGCCGTCTGCACTCATAGCTCCACCCACTCGGGATAGCGCTCCGCCATTGCTTCCTCATAGAGGTCATCGTAGTCACCCAAGAGGTCGGGAACAGGGATGCCATATTTGAGGCACGCATCGCGCACGATGTGGCTGCCTTGCGTAACCCTTGATTCCACCGACGCAGTCGCTGGCACGTTAGAGCTCGGTACCGCAATCCCCGATCTCGAGGGCATGCATCCGTTGACGACCAGATATTCCCAAAGTGTCCGCACCGCTTGAGACGGCGTCATGCCGATATGCGCCAGCACGGCGTCCCCAGCCTCTTTGAGTTGGCGATCCATGCGTACATTCATCTGGACCGGCCGTGAGTCGAGTACCGATATAGGCATGCTAGCTCCTTCTGCTACACATATTTGTATTTCGAGTATAGCACCATTTACTCATAAAAAGGGGCGCCCCGACAGGAGTGCCCCTTCGCAAAGCTATGTTAATCCCTACAGCGCGCCGGAACCGGCTTGCATCATGCCGCCGGGACCCGAGCTCACGCCACTGCTCACAGGCGCGGCGTTGCCGGTGTGCGGCGCCGCCGGAGCGGTATCGCCACCGAGCGTGCCCGCCGGACGCGGTGCCGGGATCTCGCCCGTGCCATGGCTAAAGACAAACTTGCCGTCGGCCACATCGCACAGGACGGTATCGCCCTCGCCCCACTCGCCGGCCAGCAGCTCCTCGGACAGCGGATCCTCGATGAGCTTTTGGATGGCACGGCGCAGCGGACGCGCACCGTTGGTGAGGTCGGTGCCCTCGGCCACGATCTTGTCATAGGCCGCATCGGTGAGCTTGATGTTCATGCCGTTGGCAATCAAACGCTGACGCAGGTCGTCCACCAGCAGGTGCGCGATCTTGGTGAGATTCTCGCCCGAGAGCTTCTGGAACACCACGATGTCATCGATACGGTTGAGCAGCTCGGGGCGGAACAGGCGCTTGAGCTCGCCCATCGCGCG
>URTB01000216.1 GCA_900550595.1 uncultured Collinsella sp. | reverse complement strand
TCGTTCTCTGTCCGCCATCTATCATACGACAAAGAGGCATCTATATCCTGTATTCTTTTTTTAGGTCAAACACAACATATAGTGTTTCAGCAGGTCAAAGCAATTGGTCAATTTGCAGACGCATTATAAATGAAGGCCTCTTGGCAGACTGCTAAAACGTTATCAACCCAACTACCTGCACAGCAGTTTTGAAACCCCCTCAACCGTGCCGCCGCCAAATAGCACCAAAACCAAGCTGCTCGCGCCAAAAGAATCCAAAAGATTATGCTTGACCAACATGTTGCGGTCATGATGGGCCAGGACACATGCAATCTGCCGGCACCCCTACGGGATACAAAGACCATCGCGTACGGACCTTGGATCAATATTTGATGACTTATTTGGCGGCGCGCTTGGTGGCAAAAAACAAAACAGCCCAGAGGACATAGCCTCTGAGCTGCGAACATTTGGTGGGCGTTAGAAGATTTGAACTTCTGACCTCTTCCGTGTCAGGGAAGCGCTCTCCCCCTGAGCTAAACGCCCAAATGGAGCGGACAACGGGGCTCGAACCCGCGACCCCAACCTTGGCAAGGTTGTGCTCTACCAACTGAGCCATGTCCGCTTACGAGGATTAATCTTACGTGATGCCCGCATCCTATGCAAGAACTTTTTTTGAAAAGTTTTGCGACGCCCTCGCGAACCTCGCGAAGACATCAGCCACCACGGAAGGCGCAGGCAAACGCAAACTCGCCGCAAGAGGCCCTTACATCTCACCGAGCATGATCCAGGCAGAGCTGTCCTGCGCGAGTCTGCCGTCTGCAAGCGCTGATGAGGTGAGCAGGACCCTGCCCGCCGGCAGCTCCACGGGTGCTGCACCGAAGTTCGTCACGCACGCCCAGCCGTTATCGCGGCGATAGGCGATGACGCCGCCCTCAGCGCCCTCGGCACCATCCGCAAGACCGGTGCGCCCGTCAAGATCGAGCCACGCAAGATCGTTGGCGCACCCGCGCAGCTTGCGCCGCAGCCAGAGGGCGTCACGATAGAGCGCAAGCATCGATGTCGGGTCCGTTTCTTCCCTATCGGCAGCATAATCGGAAAACCATGCAGGCTGCGGCAGATGGGGCGCCGCATCAGCGTCCGCCGGCGAAAATCCAAACGATCCGCCCTGCGCGGGATCGTCCGCCGCTACCCACGGCAGGGGCACACGACAGCCGTCGCGCCCCTTCTCGCGCTTCGGTCCGCGCGTATTGGTTGCACTGGGATCTTCGAGTGCAGTCCACGGGATATCAGCCACCTCAAAAAGACCGAGCTCCTCACCCTGATACACGTATGCCGAGCCCGGAAGCGCCAGTTCAAGCAAAAGAGCCGCCCGCGCGCGGCGCTCGCCGAGTTCACGGTCCTCGTCATAAGACGACCCGTCGCGTAAGAGCCAGTCGAGCGCAATCTGGTGGTAGCGCGTCGCCTTGATTTGCGGCAGGGCATAGCGCGTCGCCACGCGCGGCACGTCGTGGTTGGAGAGTACCCAGGTCGAGGCGGAATCGGATTCGATAGCTGCCTTCAAGCCCTCCTCGATTGCAGCGTGCATGTCATCATAGGTCCAAGTGGCCTTGGCAAACTCAAAGTTGAATGTCTGGCCAAGCTCGCTGGGACGCGCATAGAGATACTGGCGCTCAGGCAGCACCCACGCCTCGGCAACGGCGCTGCGCGGCGGATTATAGCGGTCGAACACGCGGCGCCACTCGCGATAGATCTCGTGGACCTCGTTGCGGTCCCACAGCGGATGGGCGCCGTCGTCAACCATGTCATCGCCCTCGGCGAGATGCCACCGGTCGAGGTCATCGCGGTCGAGATCCTTGGCGAGACCGTGCGCCACATCGATGCGAAAGCCATCGACGCCTCGATCGCTCCAAAACGCCAGGACGTCGCAAAAGAACGCGTGAACCTCGGGGCATGACCAGTCAAAGTCCGGCTGCTCGGGCGTAAACATGTGCAGATACCATTGACCGTCCGCAACACGCGTCCAGGCGGGGCCGCCAAAGTTGGCATTCCAATTGGTGGGAGGCAGCTCGCCATGCTCGCCGCGACCATCGCGGAAGATATAACGGGCGCGCTCGGGCAATCCGGGGCCGGCGGCAAGAGCGGCTTTGAACCAGGGGTGCTGGTTGGATGAATGGTTGGGCACGATATCGACGATGACCTTGATGCCGCGCGCGTGAGCCGCAGCGATCATGTCATCGAAGTCGTCAAGCGAGCCGAGACGCGGGTCGACATCGCAGTAGTCCGCCACATCATAGCCGCCATCGACAAGAGGCGAAGGGTAAAACGGGCTCAGCCAGATGGCCTCGATGCCCAGCCGCTCAAGATAGTCCATCTGCTGGGTAATGCCCGCGATATCGCCCAGACCCGAACCGGTCGAATCCTTAAACGAACGCGGGTAGATCTGATAGATCGCGGCATCGGACATCCATGAGCGCGAAGAGGACTTTTCTGCAGCCATGGGGTGAGCCTCCCTTGCAACGAGGTTTTGCGAGATGCCCACGATGATACGCCCAAAGCTGTCATTCGAGGCAAACAACGCCACAGCCACACCCCAAAACGCTCGCTCCCTCTCGGGCTCGAGCCTCCTGGGACGAATCGATCGATTAGTGAAAAGAACGGAAGACTCACTCCCCCGGCCACAACAGCGAGCGGGCTCCGGGTGCCCCAGGTTGCCGCGAAAGAGGAGGGAAGCGTACTTTATGTACGCGACCGACGATTGAGGGGGCAAGATGGGGTGCCCGGGGCTCGCGCAGCGTCAACAAAAAACGCGGTTCGTTAGAACCGCGTAAGATAGTTGGAGCGGACAACGGGGCTCGAACCCGCGACCCCAACCTTGGCAAGGTTGTGCTC
>URTB01000215.1 GCA_900550595.1 uncultured Collinsella sp. | reverse complement strand
GTTACAGCGAGCCCTTGGTGCTGGGGATGCCTTGCACGCGGGGATCGAGCTCGCAGGCGCGGCGCATCGTGCGACCCACGGCCTTAAAGGCGGCCTCGATAATGTGATGCGAGTTGCCGCCCGCCAGCTCGCGCACGTGCAGTGTGAGCTTGGCGTCGCGCGCAAAGGCGTAGAAGAACTCGACGGCCAGCTCGGTATCAAAGCTGCCCACGCGCTCGGTCGGCACGGGCAGCTCGCAATAGGCCTGCCCGCGGCCCGAGATATCCACGGCGGCCATCACGAGCGTCTCGTCCATGGCAATCGCCGCGTCGGCAAAGCGCGTAATGCCCGCCTTGTCGCCCAGCGCTTGGCAAAACGCCTCGCCCAGCACGATGCCCGTATCCTCAACGGTGTGGTGCGCGTCGACCTCAACGTCGCCTACCGCATGTACCGTCAAATCGAACAGGCCATGGCGGCCAAAGGCGTTCAGCATGTGGTCGAAAAACGGCACGCCGGTCGAGATATCGCACACGCCGCTCCCGTCCAGGTCGAGCTTGACGACAATGTCGGTCTCACCCGTCTTGCGGGTCACCTCGGCATAACGGCCCATCTACATCTCCTCCTTCACCAGCGCGGCAAACGCAGCCAGCACCTCATCGTTTTCCTGCGGGGTACCCACGGTAATGCGCAGACAGTCCGCAAGCCCCGGCGCGTAGCTAAAGTCGCGCACCAAAATCGAATACTCATCGCGCAGACGCTCGCGCACGCGCGTGGCATGCGGCGTGCGCACGAGCACAAAGTTCGCCGCGCTCGGCCATGCCTCCACGGGCAGGCCCTCGGCAGCCATCGCGTGCAGAGCGCACAGCTCGCGCTCGCGCTCGGATGCAACCTGTGCCACCACGGGCGCATACGCACCGCGGGCACGCACGCAGGCAAGAGCGGCGGCCTGGCTCAGCACGTTGACCGAATAGATCTGGCGAATCGCCGCGAACACCTCGATAACCTCGGGCGCCGCGATCACGTAGCCCAGGCGCGTGCCGGCGGCGCCAAACGCCTTGGACAGCGTGTGCAGAATCACCAGGTTGGGATGCTCGGCGATAAGTCCCTGCGCCGTGGTGGCCGCGCCAAACGAATCGTCGGCAAACTCAACGTAGGCCTCGTCGACCATCACTATGCCGGGGCACGCATCGCACAGGGCCGTGACAAAGTCGAGCGGCGCCACGTCGCCCGTGGGGTTATTGGGCGAGGTCACGATTGCCAGGTTGCACTCCGGCGCCGCCGCGAGCACAGCCCCCTGGTCGAGTTCAAAGGTCGCCGGGTCGCGCCACACGTCGCGCACCTCGGTCTGGCAGAGCGACGCAAAGAACGCATACTCGCTAAAGCACGGTGGGCAGTTGAGCAGGGTCCGTCCCGCGCCGCCAAACGCCAGCAGGTAGTTATAGAGTAGCTCGTCACCGCCGTTGCCCACGCAGATGTTCTCGCGCGCCACACCATGCCAAGCGGCCAGCTCGTCGCGCAGGTCACAGGACATGGGATCGGGGTAGCGGTTGAGCGGCGTGGCAGCCAAGGCCGCGTCGATCGCCTCGCGCACGCCAGCCGGCACGGGATAGGTGTTCTCGTTGGCCGAAAGGTTGATGCGCGTGGGCGTAAAGTTGGGATCATAGGGCTCAATGCCGGCCAAGTAGGGCTGGACGAGCTCCTTCATGCGGGGAGTGAGTTCGGCCATGTCAGGCCTCCTCGCCGGTCGGGCCAGCGCCATCCGCGCTTGCAGCCGCCGCCAGGTCAACGCCCTCGGCGACCGTCGCTACCGCATCGCCCGGCCAGGCAACCTTGGTCAGGTCGGCCGCGGCCAGCGACTCGGCGCTCACGGCATCCTCGCCCTGCTCCAGCGCGCGGCGACGCAGCGCAGCGGATAGCGCGTGCGCCCACAGGCCCTCGGCCTCGGCCAGGCGCTGCGTCGCGGGAGCGTCGGAGAGCAGGCCCTCGGGTGTATAGCAAATGACACTCGAGCGCTTAACGAATTCTTCGACCGAAAGCGGGTTGGAGAACATGGCCGTACCGCCGGTCGGCAGTGTGTGGTTCGGGCCGGCAACGTAATCGCCGAGCGGCTCGGAGCTCCACGCGCCCACAAAGATGGCGCCGGCGTTGCGAATGCCGCCGAGCAGGCCCATCGCATCCTTGCAGTGCAGCTCCAGGTGCTCGGGCGCCACGGTGTTCACCGCCTCGACGGCGGCAGCCATATCGGCGGCCACCACGATGGTGCCCTCGTTATCGAGCGAGGCACGCGTGATCTCGGCACGCGGGGACTGCGCCACCAGAATATCGATACCCGCTTCGACCTCGCGCGCAAACTGCTCGTCGCAGGTCACCAGATAACAGGCTGCCAGCGGATCGTGCTCGGCCTGGGCCATCAGGTCTGCCGCGACCACCATGGGCTTGGCCGTAGCATCGGCCAGCACGCAGACCTCAGACGGGCCGGCGACCATGTCGATTCCCACATCGCCCGAGACAATCTGCTTGGCCGCGGCAACAAAGGCGTTGCCCGGACCAGTGATTTTGTCGACGCGCGGAATGGTCTCGGTACCGTATGCCAGCGCGGCCACGGCCTGGGCGCCGCCCACCATATAGATCTCGTCCACGCCGCCGAGCTTTGCCGCGGCGAGCGTATACGGGCTGATCAGGCCATCCTTTTGCGGCGGGGTCACCATGACCACGCGCTTAACGCCGGCAACCTTGGCGGGAATGGCATTCATGAGCACCGTGGAAGGATACTGCGCACGACCGCCCGGCACGTAGATGCCGGCCGCCGCGAGCGGGGTTACCTTAACGCCGAGCATCGTGCCGTCCGCACGCGTGGTAAACCAGCTCTGCTCGACCTCGCGCTGGTGGAA
>URTB01000214.1 GCA_900550595.1 uncultured Collinsella sp. | reverse complement strand
TAATACCGCGAAATGCACGGAATATTCGGCGAACGGCTCAGTTTTCGTAGCGAGAAGCGCGGAACTTTCAATTGAAACGATTTAACCAGACTGTTTGCTGTTGTGCGTTCCGTTGAAGGGGGTCGGTTCTGATCAAGCTTTTGGCAAGGCTTCGTTTCATGACCTGTGGCTATGTTGCCGTTCGCCGACGGTTTGCCGCCTTTTGCCGTCGACGGGTGCCATTTTGCGTGAATGTTTTGATGGCACGTTTCAATCGTGATGTATTTGATGGTAAGCAGATCCCCGCGAAGGGAGCGCCATGCAGCGCGTTTGGAAAACGATCACCGGTTTTTACCATGTTTGTGCCCGCGGTAGGGGCAGGCAGCTGATCTTTGAGAGTGATAAGGATCGGTGGGAGTTTTTGGAGCTGATGTGCGAGTGCTGCCGCGATGCCCAGGTGACGATTGTGGCGTGGTGTCTCATGAGCGACTACGTGGATCTGGTGCTTTTGGATTACGAGGACAAAATGAGCGCAGTCATGCAGCGGCTACTGTTGACGTATGCTCGTCGGTTCAATAAGCGCACTGGGCGTGCGGGCTGCCTGTTTCGTGAACGTTTTGAGCGCCGCTCGCTCGATACCGACTGGCAGGTGATGGAGGCTATTCGCTCTGTACACGCCGATCCGCAGGAGGCGGGCAAGAGCCTTACCGAGCGTTATCCCTGGAGCAGCTTTGCGGAGCATCTGCACGCTTACGACAGCGATGCGGCCGATGTCACGAGGGGATTTTCCGATCCTTCTTGCGTGCTTGAGCTTTTTGGTTCTGCCGAGGGCTTTATTGCCTATTCGCTTTTGACGCCCGACGGCGGCGAGCCGGCGCTGTGCGATATGAAAGAGACGGAGTGGGAACGCCACGCCTTTGTCGACAAGTTGGCGAAGAGCCTCGGGGTTCCGCTCTGCGGGTTTAAGGCCGCACCGCCGGCGCAGCGCGATAACGTTATTGTTGGATTACACGATGCCGGTTTTACGGTTCGCCAGATTGAGCGCTATACCGGGATTGGCAAAAGTACCGTCTCTCGTATTGTGCGTGCTTATGCGCAGGTGGACGCGCAGGCCGAGGGCTCGAAATAAAGGCAGGAAAGAAAATGGCCGAATCGCGAAAGTTAAGCGATTCGGCCAACAGAATTCTTCAGATTCGAGACAAATATTACTGATTATTTTGTCCCGTGAGCATGCCGTCGAGGGTGCGCCAGGCGAGCTCGGCGCATTTGACGCGGGCGGGCATGTGTGAGATGTCCTGGAGCTGGGCGGCCTCGTCCAGGTCCTCCAGGTCTTCCTCGGAGAGCTGCTCGCCACGGATCATGGCGAGGAAAAGCCCTGCCAGACGACGAGCCTCCTCGACCGTCTCGCCGGTGATGAGGTCGGCCATGATGTCGGCGCTGGCCTGGCTGATGGCACAACCGTGACCGGTAAAGGAGGCCTCCTCGATCACGCCGTTCTCGACACGCAGCTGCAAGGTGAGCTCGTCGCCGCAGCTGGGGTTGATGCCGTCGTGCTCGTGCGTGGGGGCATCCATCTCGTACTTGTAGTCGGGGTGCGAGTTGTGCTCCATAAACGTGGTAGAGGTGTACAGATTACCCATTGAACGTGCTCCAAACGTGATGCAGGCCGGCGATGAACTTGTCGATATCGGCCTTGTCGTTGTAGAAGGCCACGCTGGCGCGGCAGCAGGCGAGGTTCTCGACGCCCAGCCAGGTGAGCAGCGGCTGCGCGCAGTGGTGGCCGGCGCGGATGCAGACGCCGTCCATGTCCATGATGCTCGCGACATCGTGCGGGTGGATGCCGTGGACGTTAAAGCTGACGACGCCGTGATGGTTGTCCCAATAGATGGAGCCGATAATCTGGACAAAGTCGAGCTGCATGAGCTCGCCCATCAGGTAGTGGACGAGCTCATGCTCGCGTGCCTGGATGTTTTCGTAGCCTACCGTGTTGACCAGGTAGTCAAGCGCCGCGCCCGTGGCGAAGATGCCGGCGGCGTCCTGCGTGCCGGCCTCGAATTTCTCGGGGACGGGCGCCCAGACGGCGTCCTGCTCGGTGACCGAGTCGATCATCTCGCCGCCGGTAAGCATGGGCGGCATGGCGTTGAGCAGGTCCATCTTGCCCCACAGCACGCCGATGCCCATGGGGCCCATGGCCTTGTGCGCGCTAAAGGCAAAGAAGTCGGCTCCCAGGTCGGCCACATCGACCGGCATGTGTGGCAGCGACTGTGCGCCGTCGACGACCAGATAGCCGCCGTACTTGTGTACGAGCTTGCCGAGGTTCTTGACCGGGTTCTCGACGCCCAGCACGTTAGAGACCTGACCCACGGCCAAGATCTTGGTCTTGGGGCCCACCTTGGACAGAACCTCCTCGGTGGTGAGCTGGCCGGTCTTGGTGGGGTAGAGATAGACGAGTTTGGCACCGGTTTCGCGGCAGACCTGTTGCCACGGGATTAGGTTGGAGTGGTGCTCCATGATGGTGATGACGACCTCGTCGCCGGGCTCCAGCACCGTGGGCGCAAAGCTCTTGGCGACCAGGTTGAGCGACTCGCTCGTGTTGCGGGTGAAGACGATCTCATCGGCCTGGGAAGCGCCGATGAGGTTGGCGATCTGCTGGCGCACCTTCGCGATGGCCTCGGTGGCCTCGACGGACAGCGAGTACAGGCCGCGCAGGGGGTTGGCGTTCATACGCTGGTAGAAGTCGCGCTCGGCGTCGAGCACGCAGGCGGGGCGCTGCGCGGTGGCGGCGCTATCGAGGAAGGTGATCTCGGGGTGCTGCTGGAACAGCGGGAACTGCGCCTTGTAGGGATTGGTCTCGATGTCGACGGTAGGCCAGCCGCGCGAGGCCTCGTCGCTGGCGTCGAGCT
>URTB01000213.1 GCA_900550595.1 uncultured Collinsella sp. | reverse complement strand
AACATACCGCCCGGTTCTCGCCGGACGTTCCCTTGGAGGGCACCAGCTCTCGCGATCTGCTTAAGCGGTTCCAGCCGCTCGAGACGCTTGCGACCGGCGGTTTTGGCTCCATCGAAATCTGCCGCGACACGCACCTGCGCCGTCGCGTCGCCATCAAGCGCATCCCCCTCACAGACGGCGCCGGCATGCCCGCAAGCGATATCATGGACGTGCTGCGCGAGGCGCATACCGCCGCCATGCTTCAGCATCCCAATATCGTGCAGGTCATCGACTTTACGCACGACACCGCCTATGCCTACCTGGTCATGGAATATGTCGATGGCATGTCGCTCGCCGAGTTTTTGCATCGAGTTGACGGCCATTCACTTACCTTTGACGAGGCGGCGGCCATTGCCGACGCGCTGGGCCAGGCGCTCACCTTCGCCCATAGCAATGGCGTGCTCCACCTGGACATCAAGCCTGCCAACGTGCTCATCGACCACTCGGGCAACGTTAAGCTCACCGACTTTGGCATGGCACGTCTGTCGTCTGCCGGCGGCTTTGGCGGCTCGCGCGGCGGCACCATCGGCTACATGCCACCCGAGCAGCTCGATATCGAGACCGGCACGGTCGACGAGCGCGCCGACGTTTTCGCCCTCGCCTGCGTCATTTACGAGAGCCTGTGCGGCAGCGCCCCCTTTATGGCGGCAACGCCCGCCGACTCGCTCGGCCGCATCATCGGCGGCGCCACCTATCCCAGCGAGCTGATACCGCACTTTCCCCCGGGAGCCGAGGCAGCGCTGATGAGCGCCCTCTCCCCCATGCCGCAAGACCGCCCCAACAGCATCGAGGCGTTTTGTGATCAGCTCCTTGCCAGCTTGGGCAGCGTGCGCGAGGGCCGTCGCAGCCTGGAGCAAATGGTGGGCGAGCTTTCGGATGACGAACAGGCGGCGGACGATATCGAATCGCTGCCCTACGAGGACGACGTGGTCGAGGTCGACCCCGCACTTGGTTGGGCGGGCACGCGCTGGAGCCACGCGCGCAACTACACCATGCGCGCCCTCTCGGCTCTCTCGTGTGGAGCCTTTAGCTTCTTGCTTATGCAGACAGCCGGCGTCGCCGCACTTCCCGGCTTGCTCGTCGCGGCCATCGCGATCGGTGCGGCAGCCGGCCTGGCCCCGCAGATTGGATCGGCCATCTCGGCCGTGGGCTTTTTAGTGCTTATGGCCAATGCCACCATGCAGGCGCAGGGCATTCTGTCGATGCTGCCTGTCGCGGTTGTCTTTGCCGCCGCCATGTCCGGTTGGTGGATTACCTGGGGACGCACCCAGGCCCCCGCGAGCGCGGCGCTCACCTGCGCGCTTGCGCTTGGCTGCCTGACCGGTGACACCTTCCTTGCCGCTGGAGCCGCCGCGAGCATCGCGGCATTTTGGCTCGGCCCGGCAAGTGCCGCGGCGGCCACGAGTATGGGCGCGCTCTTTGCCCGCCTTGCCGCAGCGGCTCTCTCTGCGGGAGGCGTACTGGGGCTCGGCAATGTCGCCACAACGCTGGGAGACGTGTTCCTCTGGGCCGCCATCGCACTAGTCGCGGCAACGGCGGCAGTAACATCACTGCTGCTCAATGCCCATGCCAAGCGCGCCGAACAAGGGTCGAACCTTGCTGCCATCGTCGCAATTGCCGTCGCCGGTATGGGCTCGGCGGTGTCGTTCTGTCTTGCACACCGTATGGAAATTGCCAGCCTTACCGCCGCGGTCGTCGTCAAGGCGGCGGTTGCGGGAATCCTATCCTCTATAATCGTTGGGATATGCCTATATTTGCTCGGATACCAAAGAACCTATACGGAGAGTGATCTTTCGTGAACTTCCTGAACATCTTCGAGGACCACGTGGCCGGCATCTTCGGTGCCACCCGTGCCCCGTTCTCCTTTAAGAAGCTTGCCAAGCAGGCCGCTCGCGACATGGAGGATCAGACTCTAGTGATCAACGGCGTCAACACCGCGCCGGCACTCTATACCATTCTGATCGCCGCCGATGACGATCCCATGCTCGCCCCGTTCTACCCCGAGCTTTCGCGCGAGGTCCGCGAGTTTGTGAAAGCGCAGGCCGAAAAGCGACGCTATGTCTTTGTCGGCGAGCCCCTCGTTCGCTTTATGATCGACCCGCAGCTGCGCGCCGGCAAGTTCTCGGTCTTTGCCGAGAACGTCGATGCCCCCACGCTCGGTCGTCTGTACGAGGAAGAGCGTGCCTACCAGAATGGCCTGGGCCAGAATAATTCCGCCGCAAGCCGCGCCGCCAGCGCCCCCCGCGCCGGCAAACAGCAGTTTGCCGCTCCGCAGCAGCAACGCCCCGCCGCCATGCCCCAGCAGCAGCCGACGCCTCGCGCCGCCGCTCCCGACCCGCTTGCCGTGGCAGATCCCTTCGCGCCTAGCGTCCCCGACCCCGCCGCTCCTATCCCGGTGCCGCAGACCGTCTCGCGCGACGCGCTTGCCGGCATGGGCGGAGCCGCCGCGACCGGTGCCGCCGTGGGCCTAGGTGCCGCAGCCGGCATCGCCTCCAACATGGCGAGCACTCGTGCCCCGCAGCGCCCGCTCGCCCAGCTCGTCGACGTCGTGAGCGGCGAGAGCCATAGCATCACCTCCGCACAGGTGACCATCGGTCGCGAGCGCTCAGTTTCCGACATTGCCCTGCGCGACCCCAACGTGTCGCGCCGCCACGCCCAGCTCACCTTTACGGGCTCGGATTGGTCGATCGAGGACCTCAATTCCACCAACGGCACGCTCGTCAACAACCGCCGCATTACGCGCTGCCCGCTGCGCAACGGCGATCTGCTGACGTTTGGCCTGAGCACCTTTGAATTTAGGGGATAGTCGCTTATGAACATCGATATCGTCCTTTTTGCAGGCC